>NZ_JAALEB010000199.1:0-4215 GCF_014145165.1 Dietzia sp. Cai40
CGCTGCCCGCGCCCGTCCTGGTCGCACCGATCGGCGCCGCGGGCCTGGTGCGCCGCGACGCCGACGTCCACATCGGGCGCGCCGCGGCCGAGCGCGGACTGCCGTACATCCTGTCCTCCCAGGGCTCGTCGCCGATGGAGGCCACTGCCGCGGCGATGAAGGACGGGCCGCGCTGGTTCCAGCTGTACTGGAGCAGGGACGAGCAGCTTGTCGACAGCTTCATCTCCCGGGCGGAGGCCGCGGGCGCCGGGGCGCTGGTCGTCACCCTCGACACCACGACGCTCGGCTGGCGGCCGTGGGATCTCGACCTGGGATCGCTCCCGTTCACGAGGGGGGTCGGGATCGCCCAGTACACCTCCGACCCCCGCTTCGCCGAGATGGTGGCCGACCGGGTCGCGCGTGAGACCGCCGCCGGCGCCGGCACGGACCCCGACGCGGTCAAGGTCACGCCGAAGGCCGTCGTGACGCTGCTCGAGATGGCCCGGAACCACCCGGGCGGGCTGCGCAGGAACCTCACCGCCCCCGAGACCCGCGCCGCCGTCCAGACCTTCCTCGACACGTTCTCCAACCCGGCGCTGAACTGGGACCACATCGCCACGCTGCGGGACCGGACCCGGCTACCGGTCGTCCTCAAGGGAGTCCTGCACCCGGAGGACGCCCGGCGGGCCTTTGACATGGGCGTCGACGCGGTCATGGTCTCCAACCACGGAGGCCGGCAGGTGGACGGGTCCATCGGCACGCTGGACGCCCTCGTCCGCATCCGCGAGGCCGTCGGCCCCGAGCCGACCCTGCTGCTGGACTCCGGCATCCGCAACGGCACGGACGTGGTCAAGGCCATGGCGTGTGGCGCGGACGCCGTGACGATCGGTCGGCCGCACATCTACGGTCTGGCCATCGCCGGGCAGCGGGGGGTGGGCGAGGTGCTCGACAACCTGCTCGCCGAGATCGACCTCACGCTGTCCCTGTGCGGCGCGAGCTCGTGGGACGAGGTGGACGCCTCGCTGCTGGCCTGAGGCGCCCGCAGCTTTTCTTGTTCTCCCGCCGCTGTTCCCGGCCATCCGCCGCTGCTCCCGGCCACCCGCCGCTGCTCCCGGCCATCCGCCGCCTCGCGGTACGCCTGACGGAAGAGACCCCCTGTCTCCGCGATACTGCTCGCAGGCGTCGGCACCCTGCCCGCCCCCAGACCGACCGCGAGGACCTCGATGCGTGACCCCGAACTGTCCGTCCTGCTCACCGTCTACCACGCGATCGCGCCCTCGCAGCTCCGCGATGCCCTGGACAGTGTGCACGCGCAGACGGTTCAGCCCGCTGAGGTGATCGTGGTGGAGGACGGTCCCCTGTCGCCCGCGCTGCGTGAGGTCCTGGACTCCACCCCGGACCTGCGGCGGTTCGCGCTACCCCAGAACCTCGGCGCCGCCGCGGCGTCCCAACGCGGGTTCGACGAGGTCCGGACCAGCTGGGTCGCCCGCCAGGACGCCGACGACATCTCCCTGCCCGAGCGGTTCGAGCGGCAACTCGACGCCGCCCGCACGCTCGGGGTGGACGTCCTGGGTTCGGCGATGCTCGAGTTCGACACCGACCCGGAGCACCCGAAGGCCATGCGCGCCCTGCCCACCGAGCACGAGGACATCGCCCGCTACGCGCGCATCAACAACCCGGTCAACAACCCGTCCCTGCTGGCCCGCACCGACGCCATCCGCGCCGTCGGCGGGTACCGCCACGTGCCCTACCAGGAGGACTACGACCTGATGATCCGCCTGATCGGCGCGGGCTACCGCCTGCACAACCTGCCCGAACCGCTGGTGAAGTTCCGCGTCACTGATGCGCAGTTCTCCCGTCGCAAGAGCCGCCAGCTCACGGCCTCCGAGCGCACCATTCAACGCACCCTCCTCGACGCGGGCATGATCTCCCGTCCCCGCGCCGTGGCCAACTACCTCGCCCGCAACGCCTACCGGCGCCTGCCCGCCCCCGCCATGAACGCGGCCTACCGACGGATCTTCCACAGCTGACCGACCCCCCTCCTGACACGGGTGTGCCCCCTCACCGGATTCGGCGAGGGGGCACACCCGTAGTGCCGTCGAGCACGCTCAGATGATCGGCACGCCGTCCCGCTTGGCCTCGGCGGCCTCCCTGATGAAGGCTCCCACCAGGACGGCCAGGACGCCGGCCACGATCACGGGCCAGATCAGGACATAGATCGTCAGAAGTATCGGTGTCATCTGCGGTTCCTCTCCTAGACGCGGACGACGTCGTCGTCGTCATCGTTCGTGTTCTCGGCCGTGTTCCTGGCGTCGGCGTCGGCGAGCTCCTCCGCCACCGCGTCGGTGTCGTAATCGGCGGTGGCCAGCGCGATCTCGTCGAAGTCGTAGTCCATCGAACTGCGGTACGACATCGCCACGCAGACGATCGTGCTGACCGCGTACGCGACGAGTGAGGCCGTGAGCGTGTCGTAGTCACGCAGGAAGCCGAGGATGAACGGCGCGCTGCCGAGGGCCGCGATCACGGCCACGACGAGCGCCGGCCTGAGTCCGAGGAAGCCGAACACCATCAGGCCCAGGACCACGCCCACACCCACCACGGCGAGCGCCTCGACGGCGTATGCCAGCACGCCGGAGTCCGGGATCAGCCCGAAGCGGGTGGGCAGGAATACCGCCAGAGCGACCAGCACGGAGACGGTGAAGGCCGAGTTGGTGACCTTCTTCCAGTAGAAGCTCGCGATCACCGGGAACACCAACGCGCCCCACAGAGCGCCCACGAACACCAACAGATCGAGGATGTTGAACCTGATGTTGGCGAAGATCAGCGCGGCCGCCGTCGCCAGGATCATGGTGATGCGGCCGACGATGAGCATCACGCGGGGGTTGGGCAGCTTGCCACGGCCGCGCAGACCCTGACCGTAGAGGTCGCTCATCGCGATCGACGACATCGCGGACAGGTCCGAGTCCGCGGTCGAGGAGAGCGAACCGATGATCATGATGAAGAACACCGCGACCAGGAAGCCCGGCAGGTACTCCGCCGCCACCTGGGGAAGCACGTTGTTGGGGTCACCGTCGACGGGGTCGATACCCGCGTAGAGCGCCAGCACACCGACCATGCCGATGCCGATGATCGTCGCGCCGTAACCGATGGTCGCGGTGATGAAGGTCGGCTTGATCAGGTCCTCGCGCACCGCGAACAGCCGCTGCGCGATGGTCTGGTTGCCGATCGCGTAGGCGAGCACAGCCGCGATGTACGGCGCACCCTGGTTGAGGAAAGCGTCCGAGGAGAAGAACGACTGCTGCTGCGGCGTCAGATTGTCAGCCCCGCTGGTGAACAGGTCGATCCCGCCGAGGAAGAAGAACATGGACGGCACGATGATGATCACCGCACCGAGCATCGCCACCACCTGCGCGAAGTCGGTGAGCACCGAGGCGCGGAAGCCCGACCACAGCGTATAGAGCAGGACACCTGAGGCGATCACGATCACGCCCTGGATGAAGCTGAACGGGCTGAGCATGGAGATCAGCGCGCCACCGGCGATGAAGTTCGACGTCAACGAGATGACGGAACCCAGGATGTTGGATCCGGCCAGCATGAACTGGGAGGACCTACCGTGGCGGGCGAACATGACCTCCGCGAGGGTGTGCGCCTGCGGGGCGACCTCGCGGATGCGTTTACCGAAGGGATAGATGAACAGGATCATCAGGGCTCCCCAGAACCCGTAGTGGATCGGCCCTGAAATGCCGTAGAGGTATCCGGAGTTGACCGAGGCGTACATGGAGGACGCCCAGATCCACGTGGCGGTCATCGACGCGGCCGAGATCCCGAACCCGATCTTGTGGCCGGCGGTCATGAAGCTGTCGGCGTTCTCTTTCCTCTTGGCGATCCGTGTGGACATGACCATGGTGCCGCCGTAGAACAACACCAGAAGTAGAACCACGGCCGTTGCGCTCAGCGCTGTAGAGCTCAGCAAATCTGCCCCTCTCCCTCTTCATTTGTCATGTGAACACGCTGAGCCTAGTGAATGCACCGCCTTAACGAAGAATCGACGTGGGGACGGCGTTGTGCGGATGGCCAAGTGCATGGAGCTCTATCCGCGCAGTTCCGGCGCTCGACCAGGCTTTTACTGGAGGAAATCACCAAACGGCACGCAAACGGCATCGCACGCCCTCGCGCGCGGGTCGCGCGCTCGTCCCCACTCCACATCCGCTCGCCCGTCCACCCGCTCCACATCCG
>NZ_JAALEB010000019.1:0-7736 GCF_014145165.1 Dietzia sp. Cai40
CCGCCCGGCGTCCGCGCCGCCGCCACCCCGGGGCCGGTGGGCGGGTGAGGGCCGTCATCACGCGCGTCACCGAGGCGTCGGTCACCGTGGACGGGGAGATCGTGGGCGCACTCCCCCGCGCCGGGCTGCTGGTGCTGCTGGGGGTGTCGACCGACGACGACGAGGTGGACGTCGCCACGATGGTCCGCAAGATCGCGGAGCTGCGCATCCTGCCGGGTGAGGCGGGCGCGGTCGAGATCGGCGCGCCCGTCCTGGTGGTCAGCCAGTTCACCCTCATGGGGTCGACGAGCAAGGGGCGCCGACCGTCGTGGTCCCGCGCGGCGCCCGGGGCTCGGGCCGAGGCCGCGGTCGATGCGGTGGTGCGAGGTCTCCGTGAGCGGGGACTCGAGGTCGAGACCGGGGCGTTCGGCGCGATGATGCAGGTCAGCTCCGTGAACGACGGCCCGTTCACCGTCCTCGTCGACACCTCGGGTTCCCGGACGTCGTGACGGACGTCATGGGCCCGGGAACATTCCCGGCACCCCCGCCGTTGTAGCAGTACGTGACCGTGACCCGGACACGCGTCCGTTCCGTCCATCAGCAACCGACCGCCGACTCTGATCCCCCGGGCCGGCAGGAGGAGGAGACATGACGTCAGCCACCACCCGATCGGACCGTCGGACGGAGGCGGATTCGGATGGCCAGAGCCCCAGCGCGGACCTCGTCCGCGTCTACCTCAACGGGATCGGCAAGACGGCTCTGCTGAACGCGGAGGACGAGGTCGAACTCTCCAAGCGTATCGAGGCCGGTCTCTACGCCGCCCATCTCCTGGCCACCAAGAAGCGGATGGGCCCCACCAAGAAGGCCGACCTCAAGGTGATCGTCGCGGAGGGCGAGGCCGCCCGCGCGCACCTCCTCGAGGCCAACCTGCGTCTGGTGGTCTCACTCGCCAAGCGCTACACGGGGCGCGGCATGCCGCTGCTGGACCTCATCCAGGAGGGCAACCTGGGCCTGATCAGGGCCATGGAGAAGTTCGACTACGCCAAGGGCTTCAAGTTCTCGACCTACGCCACGTGGTGGATCCGCCAGGCGATCACCCGGGGGATGGCGGACCAGTCCCGCACCATCCGGCTCCCCGTGCACCTGGTCGAGCAGGTCAACAAGCTCGCCCGCATCAAGCGGGAGCTCCACCAGCAGCTCGGTCGCGAGGCGACCCTCGACGAGCTGGCGGAGGAGTCGGGGATCCCCGCGCACAAGATCGAGGAGTTGCTCGACCACTCGCGCGACCCGGTGAGCCTGGACATGCCCGTCGGCGCGGACGAGGAGGCGCCGTTGGGCGACTTCATCGAGGACGCCGAGGCCACCAGCGCCGAGAACACGGTCGTCACCAACGTCATGCACTCGGACGTCCGTGCGGTCCTGTCCACGCTGGAGGAGCGCGAACAGCAGGTCATCACACTGCGGTTCGGTCTCGATGACGGCCAGCCCCGCACCCTCGATCAGATCGGCAAGCGTTTCGGGCTCTCGCGTGAGCGCGTCCGCCAGATCGAGCGCGAGGTCATGGCGAAGCTCCGTGAAGGGCGCCGCGCCGACAAGCTCCGCTCCTACGCGGTCTGAGGTCCGGGCCGGACGAGGACACCACGACGCCCCGGCTCCACGGTCAGGCGGGTTCACACCGCCACCGGAGCCGGGGCGTCGTCGTGTCCGGACCGGGCGACGAGCCGCGCCGGCGCAGTGGCCGACCCGCCGCGCACGCCGCGCCGGCTGTACCGACAGCTAGCGCAGTCTCCGCGGGCCCTCGTCCCCGCTGAACCGCGGGGGCGGCCCCAGATGGACCTGTGCGTACAACACGGACACACCGTCGGGGGCCGCGAGCGCGGGGTCGAGAGACAGCCGTCTGAGCTCGGGGACGTCCTCCACCAGGCACGACATCCGGCCCATGAGCTCCACCAGGGCGTCCTTGTCGGCCGGGGTGTCCCCCGCATATCCGTCGAGGATGGGCGCGGCCCGAGGACGGTCGAGGAGCGACCGGGCCTCCGAGGGGGAGATCGGCAGGGTGCTGAACGCGCGATCGGCGAGGAGGTCCGAGAGCATCCCGGACAGGCCGAAGGAGATGAGCGAGCCGAAGATCGGGTGGTCCGCCACCCGGATCGTCACCGCGACCCCCTTGGTGGCCATCTTCTGGACGTGGAGTGCCCGGGAACCGGTGGTCGCCTTGAGGTCGTCGAACGCGTGACGCACGGCCCCCGCGTCGGTCAGGTCCAGGCGGACCCCGGACTGGTCACTCCGGGTCCGCCACTTCTCCCCCATCGCCTTGACCGCCACCGGGTACCCGAGCTCCTCGGCCGCCATGGCCGCCTGCTCCACCCCGACCGCCACACGGTAGTCGACGATCCCCACCCCGTAGCACTCCAGCAGACTCCGGACCTGCCCCTGGGTGAGTTCGAACGACTCGTTCCCGGCGTTCGAGTGACACAGAGAATCGACGAGATCCCGCGCGCGGGCGCGGTCGATGTCGTCGTACTCGGCCGGCTCCTCCGCGGGCTGGTCCAGCCACTCGGCGTAGCGGCGGGCGCGCACCAGCGCCGACACCGCACGCTCGGGGTACGGGTACGACGGGATGGAACCCCGCGAGGCCACGCCGGACTCGTCGGTGATGGTGAGCCCCTCGGGCAGTCCCTCGCCGGCGAGGAAGGTACTCACCACCGGCTTGGAACTGTCGGCCGCCGCGGCACGGATGGCCTCGGCGTAGGCATCGGGCTCGGTGGCCACCGGTGGCACGAACACCGTCAGCACCGAGTCCACCTCGTCGCGGGCCACCACGTCGGCGATCGCGGCCCGGAAGTCCTCGGGTAGCGCTCCCGCGCCCAGGTCGACCGAGTGCGCCACGGTGAATCCCTGCAACCGCGCGGAGTCCCCGCCCAGTCGGCCGACGGCGGTCGAGTTCCCGACGATCGCCAGACGGCCGCCCGCCGGCAACGGCTGATAGGCGAGCAACGTCGCCGTGTCGAACATGTCGGTGATGGAGTCCACCTGGATGAGCCCGGAGTCGCGGAACAGTCCGCGGATGGCCGAGGCGGTCAGACCCTGCACTCCCGATTCCAGGTCGTCGACGGCCCGGCGCACCACCACCACCGGCTTGTTGCGGGCCACGCGGCGCGCGATCCGCGAGAACTTGCGGGCGTTGCCGAAACTCTCGAGGTAGAGCAGGACCACCTCGGTCCCGGTGTCGGTATCCCAGTACTGGAGCAGATCGTTGCCGGAGACGTCCGCACGGTTCCCCGCGGAGACGAATGTCGACAGTCCCAGACCCCGGCGGGCGGCGGCGGCGAGGATCGTGATCCCCAGGGCACCCGACTGACAGAAGAACCCGGCCCGACCCGGCCCCGGGACCACCTCGGCGAGGGTGGCGTTGAGCTGGACGTCGGGGGAGGTGTTGATCACCCCGAGGGCGTTGGGCCCCACCACCCGCATCCCGTGGGCGCGGGCCTCGCTCACCAGGCGACGTTCGGACACCACTCCGGCGCTGCCGACGTCGGAGAACCCGGCCGAGATCACGACGAGGGTCGAGACCCCCTTGGACAGGCAGTCGTCGAGCACCTCGGACATGGACGCGGCCGGAACCGCCACCACGGCCAGGTCGACCGGGTCGGGGATGTCGCGGACGCTGGCGTAGGCACGGACCGACTGCACGGAGGTCGCATCGGAGTTGACCGGGTACACCGGGCCGGAGAACCCGTTCCCGATGAGGTTGCGCAGGACCGTGTGGCCGATCTTGCCGACCTGGTCGGAGGCGCCGATGACCGCCACCGAGGCGGGGGTCAGGACCCTCGCGAGGCTGCGCGCCTCGGCCGCGGTCTCGCGGGCGTTACGGACGTTGGTCAACGCCTCGGTGGGGTCGATCGCGAACTCGAGATGCAGGGTTGATCCATCGAAGGAGCGCGAGATCTCGTACCCCGCCCGACGGAACACCTGGATCATCGACCGGTTCTCCGAGAGCACCTCCGCCTCGAAGTGGTCGATCCCGCACTCGGCGGCGGACCCCGCGAGATGCTCGAGGAAGATCGATCCGAGCCCCCGGCCCTGGTGCTGGTCCGAGATGGTGAACGCCACCTCCGCGAACGTCGAGTCCGGGAGCCTCTCGTAGATCGCCATCCCGATGATCTCCGCGCCCAGTTCCGCGACGAACGCCATCCGGTCGCGGTAGTCGACGTTGGTCATCCGCTGCAGTTCCTTGGCCGACAGGACGTCGTGGGAGCCGAAGTAGCGCAGGTAGCGGGTCCGCTCGGAGAGGCTGGCGTGGAAGCGGGTGATCTTCTCGGAGTCGTTGGGCAGGACCGGCCGGATCCGCACCGCCCGGCCGTCGGAACCCAGGACATCCGCCGCCCACTCGTGTGGATAGCCCTCCGGATAGTCGTCGACCGCCGTGTCGGTGGAGGCGTGTTCTGGCGGGTTGACGACCGGCGCGTCACCCTCGGGGGCGCCGCCGTCGGTCGTTCCGTCACCGGGGTTGGCCATCGTGGTCCTCCATGAGACAACTGTTGTGAATGGTGGGCACCCGCGACGCGGGGGTGGTGCGGTCAGTCCCGGGGATCGTCCGGGTCGAGTCCGAGCAGGGGGTACACCGAGCGGCGGGTGTCGAGGATCGACTGGTCGAGTCGGGCCAGTGTCCGGTCCACCTCTCCCCCACGATCGGCACCGGCGGGCTCCCAGGGCGTGTGCGCGGGATCTCCGCCGTCACTCATCGTCTGCGGGACCCTGTCCGGAACGGTGAACCGGGCGGCCATGGCCTTCCACTCCTCCGGTACCCGGGTCCCCGGATCCACGGGGACGCCGAGGACGGCGGCGATGAGATGGGTCCACGATCGCGGGACCACCCGGACCAGCTCGTAGCCCCCACCGCCGATGGCGATGATCCGCCCCTCGCAGAGCTCGTCCGCCAGTGCGATGAGTCGGAGGTAGGACTCGCGGTGCCCGTCGACCGTGAGGGACAGGTCGGCGAGCGGGTCCTCGCGGTGCGAGTCGCATCCGGCCTGCATGACGATGATCTGTGGCTCGAAGGCCCGCAGGACCCCGGGAACGACCGCGTGGAACCCGCGCATCCACAGCCCGTCGGTGACCGCCGGCAGGAACGCCAGGTTGACCGCGGTCCCCTCCGCGCGGCCCACCCCCGTCTCCGATGCCCAGCCCGTCGACGGCCACAGGGTCGCCGGGTGCTGGTGCAGGGACATGGTCAGCACACGCGGATCCTCGTAGAAGGCGGCCTGGACACCGTCCCCGTGGTGGACGTCGATGTCCACGTAGGCGATGCGGTCGTACCCGTTGTCGAGCAACCAGCTGATGGCCACCGCGGCGTCGTTGTAGACGCAGAAGCCGGCGGCGGCCGCGGGCATGGCGTGGTGCATGCCGCCGGCCACGGAGACCGCCCGCGTCGCGGCGCCACTGGCGATCGCCCGCGCTGCGGCCAAGGTTCCTCCGGCCACCGCGGCGCTCGCCTCGTGCATGCCCGGAAACGTCGGGTTGTCCGCCGTGCCGAGACCGTGGCTCATCCCGAAGTGCTCCCCGGGCGGCAGGTCGCCGGCCGCCCTGACGGCGCCGATGTAGCGGGACGTGTGGACGCGGAGCAGCTCCTCGTCGCTCGCCCACCCGGGGTCCAGCATCTCGACGCCCTGCAGGACCCCCAGTTCCGTGGCCAGCGACATGGTCAGATCGAGTCTGCGCGGACTCATCGGATGATCGGCGGAGTGCCGGTACTCCATCAGCGAGGGACTCCACACCACCGCGGCCGCGACGCCGTCCCGGATACCGGCCATTGCCACCCGTCCTCCCCTCGCACCGGGACGCTCCCGGCGGCCCACATCCGGTGGGAACACCGAGATGCGCGCCCCACGAATCTACGCGGCGGGACCCGAGCCGACCCCCGATTGCCCGCTCCCCACCCCGGTTCGAGGCCCGGCGGTAGTCTCGACCGTGAACCCGGAGGGGACCGTCGACCACCGGGAGCGACTACCTGCGACGATCCGACGTGGAGGATTCAGCGTGAAAGACCTGGTGGACACCACCGAGATGTACCTCCGCACCATCTATGAGCTCGAGGAGGAGGGAGTCATCCCACTCCGGGCCAGGATCGCGGAGCGACTCGAGCAGAGCGGTCCGACCGTGAGCCAGACGGTCGCGCGGATGGAACGCGACGGCCTCGTACACGTGGCGCCCGACCGTCACCTGCAGCTCACGACGACCGGCCGGGATCTGGCCGTGGACGTGATGCGTAAGCACCGGCTCGCGGAGCGACTGCTCGTCGATGTGATCGGGTTGGAACTGGAGAAGGTCCACGCCGAGGCGTGTCGATGGGAGCACGTCATGAGTGACGACGTGGAGCGTCGCCTCATCGAGGTACTCGACGACCCGAGGACGTCACCGTACGGCAACCCCATTCCAGGGCTCGACCGGATCGGCTACACCTCCCAGATGGCCAACGATCGCGCGTTCACCCGCCTGTCGGCGCTGGACACGGACATCCCGCACAGCGTCCGGATCCAGGCGATCGGCGAGAACGTCCAGATCGACACCGACCTCATCTCCGAGCTCCGCGCGCACGGTGTGGAACCACTGCGGACCGTGACCGCGACCCGGCGGGGCCACCTCGTCGAACTCGACTCCGGTGACGGTCACACCGTGGAACTCGACGGCGACCACGCGCACGCGATCCAGGTCGAGATCCTCCCGTGAAGCTCCTCGTCACCGGTGGGGCGGGTTACGTCGGCGGGGTCTGCGCGACCGTGCTCGTCGAGCGCGGACACGAGGTCGTGGTCCTGGACGACCTCTCCACCGGCAACAGGTCGGGCGTCCCCGCGGAGGCGACGTTCATCGAGGGCGATGTCGCCGCGCTGGCGGGCGAGGTCCTGGACCCGGGATTCGACGGGGTCTTGCACTTCGCCGCCCGGTCCCTCGTCGGGGAGTCGGTGGAGAAGCCCGCGGAGTACTGGCAGGGCAACGTCGTGACCTCCCTCGCGCTCCTCGACGCGATGCGCGCCGCCGACGTCACCAACCTCGTCTTCTCGTCCACCGCGGCGACCTACGGCGAGCCGGAGCAGATCCCGATCACCGAGGACATGCCCACCCGGCCCACCAACACCTACGGCGCCACGAAACTGGCGATCGATCACGCCATCACCTCGTATGCGGTGGCCCACGGGCTCGCCGCCACGAGTCTGCGCTACTTCAACGTGGCCGGCGCCCACGGTCCGGTGGGAGAGAACCGGGTCGTCGAGACCCACCTCATCCCGCTGGTCCTGCAGGTGGCCCTGGGACACCGATCCGACATCAAGGTCTTCGGCGACGACTGGCCCACCCCGGACGGGACATGCGTCCGCGACTACATCCACGTCGCCGACCTCGCCGACGCGCACCTACTGGCCCTGGAGTCCAACCGACCCGGCGTCCACCGTGTACTCAACCTCGGCAGCGGGGAGGGCTTCTCCGTCCGCGAGGTGATCGACGTGTGCCGCGAGGTCACCGGGCACCCGATCCCGGACGTGGTCGCACCGCGGCGCGCCGGCGACCCCGCAGTCCTGGTGGCCTCCAGCGAGAAGGCGATGACCGAGTTGGGGTGGACCCCCACCCGGACCGACCTGCACACGATCGTCCGCGATGCGTGGGCGTTCACCTCGGCCCTGGGTGATCGGGCGCACTCCGCCCCGCGGTAGTCCCGGGCCGGCGCGGGCGGGAGCGCCCCGACCGCGCCGGGCCGGTCTCCT
>NZ_JAALEB010000001.1:0-1164 GCF_014145165.1 Dietzia sp. Cai40
GCCGGGCGGGCCGCACATCGCGGCCCGCCCGGCGACGGTGGGTTACTACGGCGTCAAATAGCGGACGCCGAGAATCGAAAGAGGTAGCACATGCTCATCTCCCAGCGGCCCACCCTCACCGAGGAGGTCGTCTCCGAGAACCGCTCACGGTTCGTGCTCGAGCCCCTCGAGCCCGGTTTCGGCTACACCATCGGCAACTCCCTGCGTCGCACGCTGCTGTCGTCCATCCCGGGCGCGGCCGTGACCAGCATCCGCATCGAGGGTGTCCTGCACGAGTTCACCACCGTGCCGGGCGTCAAGGAGGATGTCACCGACATCATCCTGAACCTCAAGGGCCTGGTCGTCTCGTCCGTCGAGGACGAGCCGGTCACCATGTACCTCAAGAAGCAGGGCCCGGGAGCCGTCACCGCCGGTGACATCGTCCCGCCGTCCGGCGTCGAGGTGCACAACCCGGACCTGCACATCGCCACTCTCAACGAGAAGGGCCGTCTGGAGATCGAGCTGGTCGTCGAGCGCGGTCGTGGCTACGTCCCCGCGGGGCTCAACAAGGACGCGGGACACGAGATCGGCCGCATCCCGGTCGACTCGATCTACTCGCCCGTCCTCAAGGTCACCTACAAGGTCGAGGCCACCCGTGTGCACCAGCGCACGGACTTCGACCGCCTGGTCCTGGACGTCGAGACCAAGAACTCGATGACCGCCCGTGACGCCCTGGCGTCCGCAGGCAAGACGCTGGTCGAGCTCTTCGGCCTGGCACGTGAGCTCAACGACGAGGCCGAGGGCATCGAGATCGGGCCCAGCCCGGCCGAGGCCGATCACATCGCCGCCTACGGCATGCCGATCGACGACCTGGACCTGTCCGTCCGGTCCTACAACTGCCTCAAGCGCGAGGGTGTCCACACCGTGGGCGAGCTCGTGGCGCGCAGCGAGTCGGACCTGCTAGACATCCGCAACTTCGGTCAGAAGTCGATCGACGAGGTCAAGGTCAAGCTCGTCGAGCTCGGCCTGTCGCTCAAGGATGCGCCCCCCGGGTTCGATCCCGCCTCGGTCGCCGGCTACGACGCCGAGACCGGGACGTGGACCGACGAGGGCGGCGAGGATTACGCCGAGACCGAGCAGCTCTGACGAGCTCTCAGCACACCATTCCTAGGAGAATCTGATGCC
>NZ_JAALEB010000200.1:0-1763 GCF_014145165.1 Dietzia sp. Cai40
GCGGCCATCGCGCGCAGCCGCACCCCCTCGTCGAGCGGAGCGGTCCGCCACCACGTGGGGCCGGCGTCCCGCTCCCGGGCCACGCGGTGCAGACACCTGGACCCCGACGCCGGTCCCGCCACCGCACCGCCGAGGTCCCCACTCGATCCGTTCCGGGCACCGTCCATCGACGTCCATCATGGCGCACACCGCCCTCGGATACCGGTCCGGTGCTCACCGGCGGACTGTTCGCCTAGGCTGGGACCCTGATGTTCGCGACGAGAGAAGGATCGACGCCCATGGGCAAGCTGACGACCTACCGCGACAAGCGCGCCGAACTCCGCGCCCACGCCTCCGCGCTCAAGGCCACCGCCATGACCGAGGCCAAGCTCGCCGCCAAGGAGGCCAGGCACAAGGCCAAGGAGGCGCATCGCGTCGATCTCGCCGAGGCCAAGAAGCGCGCGAAGCTGGAGGGCAAGAACGCGGACCGCAGGGCGAAGCGTGAGGCCAAGCGGGCCAAGCGCCAGGACGCGCTCGCCCAGAAGGCGTCCAGGCGGGACCGCAAGGCCGAGAAGACGCTGTCCAAGCAGGAGCGCGCCACCCTCAAGCGCGAGGCCAAGTTCCTGGCGAAGGACCGTAAGGCGGCCGAGAAGATCGAGGCGGCGGGCCGGCGGCACGAGTACCAGCTCGCCGAGATGGAGCTGAAGAAGCTCGAGGGCACCAAACTCGGCAAGGACGACGTGCAGCGGTGGCTGAGCCTGGCCAAGGTCGCCACCCCGGTCCTGTTGCCGATGGTCTACAAGCTCGTGTCCAACGCGCAGGGTTCCGCCGACAAGTCCACCGGGGCGGGTGCCGTGGACCTCAAGGCCGCGGGCATCGACGCCACCGGCCCGGGCGCGGCCCTCGGTGTCCGTATCGTCCGGTTGGAACAGACCCTCGACCAGCTCGAGGTCGGGCGTCGCGGGGACCGCCAGGTCGAGGACTTCATCGCCTCCACCCGGACCCGTCTCAAGGATCTGCGGACGGCCGTCGAGACCGCCGAGACCACCCCGACCTCCCAGCGCCGCGAGGTGCACTCCGCCATCTCCGGTGAGCTCGACCGGGTCAACAAGGACGTGCTCGCCCGCCTCGGCGTCACCCCGTGACCCCGATCCGGGCTCGGCTGGCCTCCACCGCGCTCGCCGCCACCATGATCGTGGGGGCCGCGTCGCCGGCCACCGTCCTCGCCCCGGTCGCCGCAGCGCACTCGGTCCTCGTCTCGGTGGACCCGCAGGACGGGGCGACCCTCGAGACCTCGCCCGGTGAGGTCTCGCTGACGTTCAACGAGGAGATCAACCAGAATTTCGCCTCGGTCGCCGTCACCACCGGCGACGACCGGACCACCCTGGTCGTCGGGGAACCCACGGTGGAGGGCGAGACGGTCACCGTGGCGCTCGACGACCTGGCGGACGGCGCGTACACCGTCGGCTACCGGGTGACCTCGGCCGACGGGCACGTCGTCAGCGGATCCTCGGTCTTCACCGTGCAGTCCGCGGCCGGCACCACCGGCGACCCTGCCGAGGACCCTGTTGGCGACCAGTCCGACCAGTCCGACCCGGCCGAGAACCAGATCGCCGACGAGACCTCGGGCGAGGCGTCCTCCGGAGTCGACCCGGCGTTGTGGGTAGTGGGTGGCCTGGCCGTCCTGCTGATCGGCGGCGCGTTCGTGCTGCTGCGCCGCGGCAACTGACAGCGGCGGCAACTGACAGCGGCGGCGCCCCCGTATCCCGGGACGCCGCCGCTCG
>NZ_JAALEB010000201.1:0-2520 GCF_014145165.1 Dietzia sp. Cai40
GTCGCAACTCCCAGGGGCGCACGACCACCTCGTCGTCGTCGACATCCAACAGGGCCGCCAGCGCGCGGGCCCGGCGGCCGTGCCGCTGGCGATACGACCGCGCGGGATCCACGCCCCTCAGGCCGCGGATACGCTCCGCCGGGCCGATTTTCCGCATGCAACGGATCGTACTGGGCCGTAGGCTCGCCCCCATGTCACCGATGTCGCGCCACAAGCCCGACCAACACCAGGCCGACCCCCACCGGTCCGATCCCCGACACCCCGAGCCCGAGCTCACCGACGACGGTCACGTGGTCGAGCCCAGTGCCGACAACTACCGGCACGCGGCCGAGCTCGAGATCGATCGGGACTGGTACAAGTCAGCCGTGTTCTACGAGGTCCTGGTCAGGGCGTTCAACGACTCCGACGGCAACGGCACCGGGGACCTGCGCGGGCTCACCGAGAAGCTCGACTACCTGGAGTGGTTGGGGGTCGACTGCCTCTGGCTGCCGCCGTTCTACGACTCGCCGCTCCGCGACGGCGGGTACGACATCCGCGACTTCCGCGCCGTGTTGCCCGAGTTCGGGACCGTCGAGGACTTCGTCGACTTCCTCGACCAGGCGCACCAGCGGGGCATCCGGGTGATCACCGACCTGGTGATGAACCACACCTCCGACACCCACGCCTGGTTCACCGAGTCGCGGTCCGATCCGACCGGGCCGTACGGGGACTTCTACGTGTGGTCCGACGACGACACCCGGTACCCGGACGCCCGCATCATCTTCGTCGACACCGAGACCTCCAACTGGACCTACGATCCGGTGCGCGGACAGTTCTACTGGCACCGCTTCTTCTCCCACCAGCCCGACCTCAACTACGACAACCCCGAGGTCCAGGACGCGATGATCGACGTCCTGCGGTTCTGGTTGGACCTGGGGATCGACGGGTTCCGCCTGGACGCCGTGCCGTACCTGTTCGAGCGCGACGGCACCAACTGCGAGAACCTCCCCGAGACGCACGAGTTCCTGCGCAAGTGCCGGGCGGTGGTGGACGAGGAGTACCCCGGCCGGGTCCTGCTGGCCGAGGCCAACCAGTGGCCCGAGGACGTGGTGGCGTACTTCGGCGAGCCCGAGGTGGGCGACGAGTGCCACATGGCGTTCCACTTCCCGCTGATGCCCAGGATCTTCATGGCGGTGCGGCGTCAGTCCCGGTTCCCCGTCACCGAGATCCTCGCGCACACCCCCGACATCCCGTCCTCCGCCCAGTGGGGCATCTTCCTGCGCAACCACGACGAGCTCACGCTCGAGATGGTGACGGACGAGGAACGCGACTACATGTACGCGGAGTACGCCAAGGACCCGCGGATGAAGGCCAACATCGGCATCCGCCGCCGCCTGGCCCCGCTGCTCGACGGCGACCACAACCAGCTGGAGCTGTTCTCGGCGCTGCTGCTCAGCCTGCCCGGGTCCCCGGTGCTGTACTACGGCGACGAGATCGGCATGGGTGACAACATCTGGCTGGGCGACCGCGACGCCGTGCGCACGCCGATGCAGTGGAGCCCCGACCGCAACGCCGGGTTCTCCCGGTGCGACCCGGGCCGGCTCTACCTCCCGGTGATCATGGACCCGCAGTACGGCTACCAGGGCGTCAACGTGGAGGCGCAGCTCAACTCCACCGCCAGCCTGCTGCACTGGACGCGACGCATGATCCACGTGCGCAAGAGCCATCCGGCGTTCGGGCGCGGCGAGTTCACCGATCTGGGTGGGTCCAACCCGAGCATCCTGGCCTATCTCCGGACGATGGGGGCCCCGGACGAGGACCCAGGGGCGGACGTGATCCTGTGCGTCAACAATCTCTCGAGGTTCCCGCAGGCCGTGCGCCTGGACCTCTCGGAGTTCGCCGGTCGACGGCCCACCGAGCTCACCGGCGGGGTCCCGTTCCCCGAGATCGACGCCGACCCGTACCAGCTCACCCTGCCCGGCTACGGCTTCTACTGGCTCGAGCTGCGCAGTCCCACGGACACCCCGGCATGAGAGGCGCGGCATGAGCATCACCCCCGTCGACGACGACGCCATGGTCAGGTTGCTGACCGAGTGGCTCCCCGGACAACGCTGGTTCGCGGGAAAGGGCCGGCGACTGTCGGCGGTGCGGATCGCCCGGCGGGCGGTGCTGCTCGACCACGTCGACGTCCTGGTGGAGCACCTGCTGGTGGACGTGGAGGTGGACGGGCGACCACAGCGCTATCAGGTCCCACTGGCCACCGCGCGGACCCTGCCGGACGACCGCCGGACACTCCCCCTGACCCCCGACGGCGCCTCACCGGTGGTCTACGACGGACTGCGTGATCCGCGCGGGACCGAGTCACTGGTGTCGCACCTCTCCGCGCAGGACGAGGTGGGAGGGCTGCGGTTCCGCCTGGTCCCGGGCGCTCCCGCCCCCGAGCCCGCCCGGGGCAGGTTGCTCGAGGGCGAGCAGTCCAACTCGTCCCTGGTGTTCGGCGACGACCTCATGGTCAAGGTGTTCCGACTGGTCCAACCCGGC
>NZ_JAALEB010000202.1:0-11756 GCF_014145165.1 Dietzia sp. Cai40
CATCAACTCCGCTGTCCGAAATCAACGCGGCAGGTCAGCCATCGGAGCACTGTCAGATCGGCAGAGTGGTGTCGGAGACGGCGAAGTCGCGGAGCCAGTACACGAACTGCGTCCAAATGCCGCTGAGCAGCAAGATTCCGACGACGATGAGCATGATGCCGCCGACGATCTGAATCGTTCGCGTGTGTCGTTGCAGCCAGCCCACTGTGCGGATGGCTCTCGTCGAACCGAAGGCCACCACAATGAAAGGCAGTCCGAGCCCCAGGCAGTACGCCACGATGAGCAGTACTCCGCGTGCGGCGTCGAGTCCGGTTCCGGCGGCAACTGACAACGCCGCTGCCAGAGTCGGTCCGAGACACGGCGTCCATCCCAGGGCGAAGACGGCGCCAAGTAGCGGCGCGCCCGCCCAGGTGGAAAGTGCTTTCGGCTGCATTCGAGTGTCCCTCTGGAGGGCGGGTATGGCCCCGATGAACACCAGTCCCATCAAGATGGTCACCACACCGCCGAGCCGTTGCAGCAATTCTTGCCGGGGGGCGAGGTATTGCACGGTGCCCAGCACCATCGCCGACAGCAGTACGAAGACCACCGTGAATCCAGCAACGAATAGCACCGCGGCGAGGACGACTCGTCGTC
This sequence comes from Dietzia sp. Cai40, assembly GCF_014145165.1. Lineage (NCBI taxonomy): Bacteria > Bacillati > Actinomycetota > Actinomycetes > Mycobacteriales > Dietziaceae > Dietzia > Dietzia sp. Cai40. The sequence goes on from NZ_JAALEB010000202.1 coordinate 634, forward strand.
GCGATGACACCCGCTGACGCTGCTGTTCAAGAGTGAGCGAGCTGGCTTCGGCGCGGCGTTGCTCGGCGGCCTGCACAGTCACCGCCGGGCGCTCTGCACCCACGATGCTGGCCATATATGCCAGATACCCGGGCACGAGCGGGACTACGCACGGCGAGGCGAACGAGACGAGTCCAGCGAGGACACATGCTCCCAACGCGAGCAGCAGAGGTCCGGAGGCAGCAGTTTGTTGGAACGTCTGGCCAATAGATTGCGCAATCAGCACCGTGTTCATGCAGCGTCGCTTTCAGCAGGCTCGGCCAGCAGTCTCTCGATGACCGGCTCCAACTGGGTGTCGGTGACCTCTGCTAGATACACCGCAGCGACTCGGTGCTGTTTGTCGAGAATCAGTGTCGCTGGCACCACCGAGGTGGGGAAACCATGTAGCGCCGCCACCGCGGCCTGCGACGGGTCCCAAATTGAGGGATAGGTGACCCCGTTGTCCTCGATGAAGTCGACAGGCTTTTGCCGATTCGGGTCCCGCAAGTTGACGCCGAGATTGGTGAAGCCTTGCGCCTGGTACTTGTCCTGCAGTCGCTGCAGGTCGTCGGTTTCCGTCCGGCAGGGCGCACACCACTGACCCCACAGGTTGATCAGCACCACCTCGCCAGGAAAGTCTGCGACCGCCACAGTGGCCTCCGGATCTACTACTTCCGGGCCAGACATCGGAGCGATCTTCTGGCGGTCCGCCGGCGGATCATAGAAGATCTCAATCTGGCCGCCCGGGCTGACAAAATCGAACGTCTCACCTGAAGCGACGGCATCAGTGCCGCTAGCGCAGCCAGTAAGTACAAGCGAACTCACCACCACTGCGGCCAGTTGGCATCTTGCCCGTCTGCCCCAGCTACCGGGCTGCGCACCCTTGCCGAACACATCCGTCGTCATCACAGCATCAGCACCACTCTTGCCTGCACAGTCACACCGGACGATTGTGCCGCCCCTACCCCATTGGTTCGGTCGGGGTTCGATGAAGGTCTGATCAAGATTCCCGAGAGAAGCTGTGGGCGCCGCGAGACCGATGCACAGTGTGCAGCTGACACGAGAACCGGATTCCGAGTGCAAAAAGGAGACCCCCATGGCACATGGGCATGGTGGACACGGGCAGGTGCAGGCTCGTGGGTGGGGCATGGCTATCTCGGCCTGGCTGACGGGAATCTACTTCGTCATCGAGTTGGCGATCGGGCTGTGGACCGGCTCGGTTGCGGTGATCTCGGACGCTTTTCACACCTTCTCGGCGGTCGGTGGTGTCCTAGTCGCCATCTTCGCTGCTCGACTCGCCCGCCGCCCCGCAGACGAGAATCGCAGCTTTGGCTGGTACCGCGCCGAGATCGTAGGCGCGCTGGTCAATGGCGGTTTCCTGCTAATCATGGCGATGGTGGTGATCGTGATGGCTGCCATGCGCATGAATGATCCGGTTGACCTGCCCACGACGCCCATGCTGTGGGCAGCCGCGGGAGGCTTGCTTACCGAAATCGTCGCCCTGAGCCTGATCTGGAAACAAAGCCGCAGCGACATGAACGTTCGTGGCGCGTTGTGGCACATCATCCAGACCTTCGTCGGCAGCCTGCTCATCATCGTCACCGCACTAGTGATCAAGTTCACCGGGTTCTTGCTGATCGATCCGCTGCTCGGTTTGGCGTTCGGCTTCGTGCTTGTATGGGCAAGCTGGAGCATCCTGCGCGACGCCACCCATCTGCTCATGGAGGGCACACCCGACGAGGTCTACCTGTCTGACGTGACTGAAGACCTGGCAGCGATAGATGGGGTGGAAGACGTCCATCATGCCCATGCTTGGGCACTAACCAGTGGACGTTTCGTGTTCTCCGGCCACCTGCGCACCTCCGCAAGCGCCGATCCGCAGATCGTTCTCCAATCCGCCTCCAACCTGCTTCAAGCTCGGTACCGCTTCTTCTTTTCTACTGTGCAGGTGGAGACCGACTGTCCCGACGAGACTGCGGCATCAGCGATCGACATCACACGTGCGGCGGGTACGAGGAGGGGGCAGGAGTAAGGACCTTGATCCTGCTTGCGTTGATCGCGGTCTAGTCACCCGGGACGATTGCGGGGTGGCCCCGACCGGACCGCATCCGAACCAAAAATCACGTCGGGGTAACGGTCGGGCGATGCCGTAGATGACTAACAAATGGCGTATGAACTGCTGATTTCTGGATTCTCAGGAAACTCTCCGTGACCGGACGATATGCAACTGTTACCGTTTCGGGAGTCTCCAGTGGTCGTCGGTATGAAGCTGCGACCATCGCTTAAGTTGAAGGAATCAATCATGTCGAGCTCCTCCAAGAGCGTTCCGTTCGCCGATCTCATGGACTCGCTTGGTGTGGGCCACCGCATCTCTGCTGGTGGGCGTCATCGCGCCAACCGATCCAGGGGAGTGGGCCGGATCGCCGCCACCACGCTGGCTGGCGCCGCAATCGCCGGTGGCGCGGCGCTTAGTGTCGCCCCTGTGGCCGCTGCCCAATCGTCTGATCCCGAGCACGTCGGACAGATGGTCGAAGAGGCTGCCGCCCGCTATGGCATCGGAGCTGACGCGGTCCGCCAGTATGCAAGTCAGGCCCCCGGGCTGAGCCAGGCGCTCGGATTCGATACTGCTCAGTCGTCGTCTTCGGCGTTTTCGGTCGCCAGCCAAGCTCACAGGCCGACTGATGGAACGATCACCTCTGGCTTCGGCTCGCGGTGGGGCGCTAACCACAATGGCACCGACATCGCTGCGCCGATCGGCACACCCTTGTATGCAGCCAAGTCCGGCACGGTCGTGGCCTCCGGCCCCGCTTCCGGTTATGGGTTATGGATTCGCATCAAGACCGATGACGGCTATCTCTTGGAGTATGGCCACAACAATGCCAACTACGTCACCGAAGGCCAGCAGGTCACCGTCGGCCAGGTGATCGGTGAAGTCGGTAACCGTGGCTACTCGACTGGTCCGCATGTGCACTTCGGCGTACAGAATCCCGCCGGCCAGTGGATCGACTCGGTGTCATGGTTGGCCGCGAACGGCGTCGTCATCTGAGGACGTAGACAACGACCTGCTGCTCGACACTTCCGATCCAGGCCCGGATGCCACAATTCGGCACGCAACACGCTGATCTCGCCGGATCGGAACCATCCCTGCCGACAGTGGCGGGAGGCGGGCACGATTAATGATCGCCGGAGCTGGTGCCGACAGGAGGGCCCCGATGCCGACCGTCCTACCACCACGCCTACCGTGAACGGCGTGCAGAGGGTCTTTCGCGTGATGACGCCGGGGTGGTTGATTTCCTTCATCGCCGTCGCACTGTTCGTCTATACGTGCTTCACACTGTTGGCGCCATGGCAGTTAGGCAAGAACGAGGATTTGAAGACGCGCAATTCCCAACTTCTTCACAGCGTCGAAGCCGATCCAGTGCCGTTGACGGAATTGACGGCGCGGGACGCGCCGTTGGACGAATCCGAGTGGCATCGGGTCACAGTAACCGGTCGCTATCTGCCCGAAGACGAAGTGCTCTTGCGGCAGCAAGCTGTCGACGGGGAACAGGTTTACCAAGTTCTCACCGCATTTCGGACCGAGGGCGGCGATGATCTGCTTATTAATCGTGGATGGGTTCGCGTTGGCGAGAACAACACGGTGCCGACCTACCCGGCCGCGGTAGCCGATCCAGTGACCATCACCGCCAGGCTCAGAATGCCCACCGACACCCCGGCCGAACCGATAGTTCTGCACGATCGTCACATGGTGCGCTCCATTGAAACCTCGACGATCGGTCGGGTTCTGGATCTCGATCTTGCTGGCTATCATCTCCAGCTCCCCGGAGGCCAACCAGGATCACTCGAGCCAACTCCGATACCGGAAGTCGAGGCGGGTTCGTACCTGTCCTATGGGCTTCAATGGCTTGCATTCGGAGTTCTAGCGCCAATTGGGCTTGGCTACTTTCTGTGGAGTGAAATCCGGGAGCGGCGCCGCCAACGTAGCCAGGGCAACGACGAGCAAGGCAGCCTAGGCGACGGTGCTGTGGGACCTGGTGACAGGGATATCGATCCTGATGTCGTATCCGGTCATATTGCTGAGGTGGATGCGGCCACGGAGGCAGTGGCCCATGACCGCCTCGTAACGATGACCGTTCGTGATCGCTACGGCACCAGATTTGAGGCTGAACGCCGACGGCGTCTACGTCCGAGAAATAGGCTCGATTACTGAGTCCAATCCTCGAGCTGGCTCTCGCCCTTACCTCGCGGGAGCTCATCAATTTCTCGCCCTCGGCGCCCTGCCCGACATGCTCACGTTGAGCGCCTGCAGCCGGCCCGGCCGACGACGGGTCCGCTCCCGATATCGGCGCGCACTCATGGCCGGGGATCTCAGCCCCGCCGACGGCGGCTAGCAATCCACCCCACCAGCATCGCGAATACTGCGGTGACCGTGATGATGAGTTCAGGAATTGAACGTAATCGGGTGGCAAGTGTGAACTCGGTATTGAGCGGGACCTGTGCGACGAGGGCATCGGCAGTGAACATTTCGGTCTGCTCGAGCACATCGCCATTCGCCGCGATAATCGCGCTGACACCGCTGGTGGCCGCTACCACCACCGTGCGGTTGTGTTCGACAGCGCGCAGCCGCGACATCGCCAGCTGCTGATAGGTCATGTCGGTATCGCCGAAGGTTGCATTGTTCGTTGGTACCGCGATCAACTGCGCCCCCGACCGAACCGACTCGGCCACCAGATCATCGAACGCGACCTCATAACAGGTGGCCACAGCGAGCGGTGTCTCATCGATGGTCACCACACCATCGCCGTTACCGGGCACGAAGTTGCCCGCCTGCGCGGCATAAGGCGAAAGCTTGCTCACGATCGATCGCATTGGCAGATATTCACCAAATGGAACCAGTCGTCTTTTGTCGTGCGCATCGCCAGGTCCTGTTCCTTGCTCCCACACCAGCGCTGTATTTCGGGTGGTACCGGAGCCAGTGGACACCACCGCCCCCACAAGGATCGGAGCGCCGATTGCCTCTGTGGCCGCATCGATCTGTTCTGCAGCGTCGGCATTGCGAAACGGGTCGATGTCTGATGCGTTCTCCGGCCAGATCACCAGATCCGGTGCGGGCTTCACCCCCGCTGCGACCTCGGCGGCGAGAGCGTCGGTACGAGCCACATGATTGTCCAGTACAGCGCGCCGTTGCGCGTTGAAATCCAGACCGAGTCGGGGCACGTTGCCCTGGACTAGGGCAACCGTTTTAGAGGGGGTGGTGATTGGTGCGGTAGAGACGGGTATCGAGCCGAGTGCAGAGGCGGTCACAAGCACCGCCCCGAGTAGCAACACCGAGCGCCAGGCGGAGCGCCGAGCAAGTCCGACGACCACTGCAGCCGTCGCGCTGCCCACCAGTGCAACGGACAGGCTCACCCCTGGCGCCCCAGCGATCTGAGCGATCGCCAGCAATGGTCCATCAGTCTGACCGAACGCCAGCCGGCCCCAGGGAAACCCACCGAAGGGCAGGCGCGCTCGAACCGCTTCGGTGGCCACCCAGCAGCACGCGATCCACAGTGCAGCCCCGGGCAGCCGCGCCACCAGTGCGGTGGCCCCAGCGAAGACAGCGACTGCCACGGCCTGTAGCGCCGCTAATGCTAGCCAGGGGACAGCGCCGACATAAACCCCCACCCAGGGCAGTAAAGGTACGAAGAACCCGAGACCAGCCAGGTATCCCAATCCGAACGCGCCGCGCACGCCGATCCCTCGGACCGCCAGAACCAAAATGGCAAGACCGGCCGGGGCGAGAAACCACAAGGATAGAGGCGGGAAACTGGTGTACAGCAGTATTCCTGCGCCCAATGACGACACCATTCGACCAAGCGCACGGCCGACGGGGTGACTATTTAGCCACCGCCGAGAAGGCGTTGACCGCGGTTGATTTCGGGTAACCCCGCCCATCCTGAGGCCGACTGCTGGCAGTACCACCGATTGCGGCCCACGGTTCTTCTGTCGTGTTGTCATGTCACGCTCGCGAGGTGCGCTCTCGTCTTCCGCAGAGGTCGCGGGGGGAGCGAATCGAACCCGTTCACGGCCTCGCTGAGTCCACGCGCGCGGCCCCGGAGCGGGGCCCGGCACATGCCTCCGACCGGGACGCACAGAGCGGATCGGAAGCATATCTGCCGGGTCACCCGGCGAGCTGGCCGATCTGGAACTCGGCGAGCCGCGATTGTGGCTGGGACGCTCCACTGTGCTGGTCGGTGAAACTCTCTGTCCCGTCTGTGCCGCACAGCTGCTCGATCCGGTCCGGCCCGCCCGGGTGTTGGTCGACCCACGCGGTGAGGTCGTAGACGATGTTCTCGATCACGGTCCAACACGAGTCGGTCGAATCGTTCTGCTGGACCTCGGCCATCGTGACCTGTTTCTCGGCTCTCTCGCCCGTCTGGAGCTGCTCTGCCTGCTCTGGCGCGCCCGTGTCGTTCCCGGCGCAGCCCACAGCTAGGAGCAGGGCGGCGGTGGAGCCGGAGGCGGTGAGTGTCCTGCGCAGTCTCATTCGATCTCCTCGTATAGTGATCTACCGAAAGTCCAGGCGGCCAGCCACGTACACAGGACCGTGAGCACCAGTGCTACGCCGATGTGAAATGCCAAGGTCGAACTGCCCCCTAAGCTCGCTTGGGCGAACGTGGCCCCGAACAGGACGAGGGCGACGACTGCAGCCCAGCGACCTCGCCGTGTAGCCCACGCGCGCCACCCTAGAACCAGAGCCAGCACGCCGGTGAGGACATGAAGGGCGATGGCGGCCGAGCTGTGGACGTCCAGACTGGTGCCGTCCTGGACCAGCACCCCTGCCGAAGTGAAGAGGAGTCCGAGGGCGCTGACTGTCACTAACGCCACCGCTCGTGCGAGCAACAACAATCGTCCGGAAATCTGTAAATCTTGTGATCGCGACACTTTCCCTTTCTCGAGCTGCTCGTCCACTTCTTCGTGGTGGGAGGCGGCCGGCGACCCGCCCCACTTGTCCCCCAATGCCGCACGCACTGTCACATCTGGAGATTGTGCTGTGCTGACCTCTTGATTCGGTCGGGGTTTGATGAAGGTCTGATCAAGATCCCGGACGTGACGGTCGCTGACGCGGTGCTGAATTGGTGCGCGGCCAGTTGGGGTGAACCTGGGTGAAGCCTGTCAGGACGTCCAGCTTCCGAAGGCCTTCCCATGTCGCCCACGTAGTCCCTGACACTCGCAACAGGCAGCTTGATGAACGCTGCCAGAGGCTGTGGTCAGAGGGAGACTCTAGGCACGATGCACGCTTGAGGGAGCCGCTCCCGGTCGTTCTTCGACACGGGCGTGCAGGCCCCCACTTCTTGCGACGGGGACTCTGCTCGTCTAAGTTCGAGCAGAAGTCACATCACGAAACCATCACGGTATAGCGGCAGGGGAGACACGGCGGCAGTGGAGCGAAGACGTGCACGCCGCAAGGCACACCCTTTAACTGTCGACATCTGGGCGAGTTCTGGTCGCCCTCGAGGTGGCGGTACGCATCGCCAACCCTCCGCCCGGCCCGAGTTACGCGATCAGGTCGTCGTCGTCACGGTCGCCGCCGGGGCCATCGTGTCCTCGATAAGTTTTCTAGTGGACCAGCACACAGAGGCTGGTGGTGAGCACATTCACCTCATCGCGCACGAGGAGTCGATCAGTCCTGCTGGCCAGTCTGGAGACATAGCCCTTCCCCCGGCTGAACTGCCTGGGCCCGTTGCGGTGCAAGGCGACATCCCGCTGGAGAGCGCTGCCGCCATGGTGTCGTCATTGGCGGCAGGCACCGAAATCGACGCTCGCCGGCAAGTTGCCGAGGAGACCGCGCGCCGTCCAACAGCAGCGATGCCGACAGTCGGGACCCTCACGTCTGAGTTCGGCCAACGCTGGGGCTCGCTCCACGGCGGCATCGATATCGCAAACGTGATCGGAACCCCGATCGTGGCGGCGACTGACGGGACCGTCATCGATGCCGGCCCGGCGCAAGGGTTCGGCAATTGGGTCCGACTGCTGTCGGATGAGGGCACGATGACCGTTTATGGACACATGGAAGAGGTTCTCGTGTCCACCGGCCAGCGTGTACAGGCTGGACAGACGATTGCCCTCATGGGAAGTCGTGGCTTTTCCACCGGGTCGCACTTGCACTTCGAGGTGTGGTTGAACGAGGGACGGGAGCGCGCCGACCCCATCGAGTGGCTCCGGGAAAACGGTATCGCGACCAACTGAGTCAGCCCTTGGAGTGAGCCGGGGTCTGCGGTAAGGAGATCGTGAATCGGGCGCCGCGGCCGAGCCCGTCGCTGTGAACGCGGATATGGCCTTCGTGGGCTTCGACCAGTGCGCGAGTAATGGTGAGTCCGATGCCGCTTCCTCCGTGTGCCCGGTCGCGTGCGGTGTCGACGCGGTAGAAGCGGTCAAAAATGTGGTCGAGGTGCTGCGCTGCGATGCCTTCTCCAGTGTCGGCGATAGTGATCTCCACGTTCCCGTTGTGTAGGCGACTGGTGACGGTGACCATCCCACCTGAGTCGGTGTGGCGGAGCGCGTTGTGCAAAAGGTTGGTCAGGACCTGGTTGATTCGATCACTGTCGACAGTGATCGGTATTGCCTGATCAATACGTGCTTGGAGCAGCACATTTTTGTGCGAGTACTCGGGGCGCAGGGCGTCGATCGCGGCCGCGATGATGCTGCGAGTGTCGGTACCGATGGGGATGAGACGCGTGAGGTGTTCTTCGGCTCGGGACACCGCGCTGACGTCGTGAGCGAGCCGGCCTAGCCGACCAGTCGCGGTTCGCAGAATGCGCAGCGTGTCGTCGTCGAGTGCACGGACGCCGTCTTCGATTGCCTCAAGGTGGGATTCGAGCGTGGCCAGGGGAGTCCGCAACTCGTGTGCGAGATCTGAGAGCATCCGTCGGCGTGTGGTTTCGGTGGCATCTAGTCGTCGTGCCAGTTCGTTGAAGCTGGCGACAAGATCGTCGAATTCACGACCTATTCTCGGCTCGTGTACTCGTGAGTTGTATTCTCCACCGGAGATCTGCTGGACTGATCGGGTGACCGGGGTGATCGATCGTTGAACGCGGCGGGCGATGTAGCCGCTGACAGCCAGCGACAAGATCACCGATACCGCCAGTGCGATCGACCAAGACAGCATCATTGACGAGTTGAATGCCTCCTCCATATGGGCTGCTTCGGAGGAGTTCTGTGACAGTCCGGCCATCTCCAGATGCTCGTGGAAGATTCCGGGGGCAAGTATTGCGGCGACGACCCAGGCACTGACTGCGAAACCGATCATCACAAAAGCGAGCGCCGCCAGTAGCCGGGTACCGAAGGTGGCAGTGGTGAACCACCGCTTGAGGCGCGTCACGTTGTCACCCAGATCGATCCGGCTCACTGACCATCTCCGGTGCGGTAGCCGACACCGCGGACGGTGCGGATGTATGCGCCCCGGGACGCAGTGTCTCCGAGCTTGCGTCTGAGGTGCGCGATGTGGACATCAACAAGGTGCGTGTCGCCGACCCAGTCGGGCCCCCAGATCGCATTGATCAACTGCGTCCGGGACAGCACCAAGCCGGGGTCTCGCGTCAGTGCCGCCAAGAGGTCGAACTCGGTCCTGGTCAACTGGATCGGGGTGGTGTCGACGGTGACCTCGCGGCCTTCGACGTCGATTGCCAGTGCCCCAATCCTTCGCAGCTCTCTGTGATCGGAGGCCGCAGACGGGGAGCGTAAGGCCGTAGACGATCGAGGACGGCGCAGCATGACCTGGATGCGGGCCATGAGCTCTCGTGGGCTGAACGGTTTGGTCATGTAGTCGTCGGCTCCCACGGACAGTCCGATGAGGGTGTCGACCTCCTCGGTGCGGGCGGTGAGCATGACGACATACGCATCGGAGAAGGTGCGCAACTGGCGGCACACTTCGACGCCGTCCAGCCGCGGAAGACCGAGGTCTAGCACGACGACGTCGGGATCGACTTGCCGGATCAGGTCGACTGCGTCCTGCCCGTCATGAACGACCGTGAGGTCGAAGCCGTCACGAGTCAGATAGGTACCGATGAGGTCGGCGAGCTCACGCTCGTCTTCGACGACCATCGCCCGCAACCCTGCGGTCGCGCGAGTGGTCGGTGACTCACCTTCAGGTCCGGCGTCTCGAGAATCGGATGTGGACATAAGGCCAATCATCGTCGTAGGTCTGCCACTGGCGCCTACCGCGTGCTCGATCTTGATCAGACCTTCATCAAACCCCGACCGGATCAATGGGGTCGGCGAAGGACAATCTCCAGATGTGACTATGCGTGCTAGAGCGGTGCTGATGATGCTATGAAGCCGGCGACGCCCCACCGGAGCTGCCCCTCGATCCGGCTCGTCGCACCGGGAACGGCAGAGGGGACTCAAATCAGTGCCTAGGATAGCTCCGGTCACCGCGTTCATGCGCAACTCATGGCGCACTCTCACCGCGATGCGCACGGCATTGATTCTGCTATTTCTGCTGGCGGTGGCGGCGATACCGGGGGCACTCCTGCCGCAGCGCAGCCTCAACCAGGGAAACGTCAATCAGTACATCGCGGACAACGGCTGGCTGGGGGAGTTCTTTGACAAGCTCCAGCTGTTCGACGTGTTCTCCAGCTGGTGGTTCACAGCCGTGTACGTGTTGCTGTTTATATCCCTGGTGGGCTGCCTGACACCGCGGTCGATTGATCTGGTCAAACAACTCAAGGCCCCGCCGCCGCTCGCCCCGCGTAACCTTGCACGCCTGCCGCATCATGCGGCGTACCGGACCACGGCCACGCCGGAGCAGGCTGCGGACCAGGTCCAAAAGAGCCTCAAGGGCTGGCGGGTCCGTCGCAACAACGGGGACGGTCGCGTGTCGGGCAGCATCGAGCTGTCCGCGGAGCGCGGATATGCGCGCGAGGTGGGCAACATCGTATTCCACTTCGGCTTGCTGTTCCTGCTGATCGCGTTCGCGGCCGGCAAGTTCGTGTACGCGGAGGGCATGCGGGTGATCATCGCCAACGAGGAAGCGCCGGCCTTCTGCAACACCACGCCTAGCCCCGCTGATTCATGGAGTGTGAGGAAGGCTTCTGCCGGGTGACGGTGGGTGCGATTGCGTCTAT
>NZ_JAALEB010000203.1:0-2096 GCF_014145165.1 Dietzia sp. Cai40
CGGGGCCTGGGCGGGCGAGGCGGCCACAGCGGGGGTCACCGTGCCGGAGCCGGGTGACGATCCGCTGGCCGCGATGGTGGCCTGGCTCGCCGTCGACCCCCACGACCCGCCACTGGGCGTGCTGGCCACCGTCGACCCGGACGGGACGCCCCGGTGTCGGCACCTTCTGATCTCCGGTGCCACCCCCGACGGCCCGACCTTCCACACGGACTCGCGATCCCAGAAGGTGGCGGACCTCGCGGCGAACCCCCGCGCCACCCTCGTGGTGCTCAGCGCCGACCGGACCCGCCAGCTCACCATGACCGGCCCCGCAGCACCCACGGACCGCGAGGAGCAACTGCTCACCTATCGCGACCGGACCCCGTATCTCAAGCTGCTGGCCTGGACCAACAATCCCGCGACGGCGGCCCTGCCCCCGGCCGGACGACGGGAGGTGTGGGCGGAGACCGTCTCCCGGCACGGGCCCACCCCGCAGGACCCGCCCGACACCTGGACCGGGTACCGCCTGCGGCCCGAGGCGGTGACGTTCTGGCGGGGCGAGCCCGACGCGCCCTCACACCGCCGACGGTTCCACCTGCGTCCCGGCGGCTGGCTGGCTGAGGACCTCCCGGGCTGACACGCCGCGCCGACCGCGCGCGCCCAACCCTTGCCGCCGCCCCGAGAACGAGAGACCCCTCATGATCACCTTCACCGATGCGCTCGTCATCCCCGTGACGACGATCCCGGGAACGACTGCAGCCGACGCCCCGCCGTGGTTCCACGGCTGGGTCCACGTCGACGAGGACGGGCTGATCGCCGCGCTGGGTGCCGGTGATCCGCCGCCCGGACTGCCCGGCACCGTCCACGACCTGGGTGGGTCGATCCTGGCGCCCGGGTTCGTCTCCGCGCACAGCCACCTGTTCACCGCCGGGATGCGCGGCATCGCCCCCGACGACACGCTCTACGGGTGGGTCTCACGGATGGGCGAGATGATGGTCGGGGCCGAGGCCGAGGACCTGTACTGGTTCACCCTCGCCGGCTGCCTGGACTTCCTGCGCAACGGCGTGACCAGCGCCTACAACTTCACCCAGAGCCGGGTGGTGGCGGTGTTCGACCACGCCACCTCCACCCTGGTCGCCGAGCGGGTCCACGACGTCGAGTTCCTCACGCGACAGATCGACGCGCAGGCCGACTCGGGACTGCGGTGCGTCACCTCGACCCGGCTGGACGACGAGCAGCTGCCCGAGGCCGAGTGCTTCGAGGCGTTCGCCCACGTCACCGAGCACCGCCAGCGCACGGTCCCCCGGGACCTGGATCTGGGCGGATCGGTGTTCGGGTCGGTGCAGTGGTCGTCCTCGCCGGTCACCGCCGAACGCGAACGGCACGCCATGGCGACCCACCGTGTGGGCAACCAGGCGCACTTCGTGGAGACCGCCGAGCACCTGGAGGTGCAGCGGGCCAAGTTCGACTGGTACGACCACGCCGGGGTGTTGGGCCCCGCCTTCTCCTTCGGCCACTTCGTCCACCCCACGGACCACATGGTCCGCCGCGTGGCGGAGACCGACTCGGCCGTGATCTGGCAGGCCACCTCCAACGGCCGGCTGGGATCCGGTATCGCCGACGTCGCCGGGTACCGGGCCGCGGGGATCCGGGTGGGGATGGGGCTCGACGACCAGTCCTGCACCGACGTCTCCGACCCGTTCCAGAACATGCGCATCGGCCTCTACACCCAGCGGGCCGTCCACTCCGACGCCTCTGTCCTGGCCGCGCACGAGGTGCTGCGGATGCACACCCTGGGTGGCGCGGAGGCGCTCGGCCTGTCCGGCCGGATCGGCAGCATCGAGGTGGGCAAGCACGCCGACCTGCTGGTCGTGGATCCCACCGCCCCGGCCACCGGGCCGATCTGGGACCCGGTGGCCACGTACGTCCTGGCGTGTTCGCTGCGCAACCTCACGCACGTGTACGTGGGCGGGCGGCTGGTCGCCGAGGGGGCACGCTCACTGCACCCGCTGGCGGACGAGGCCGACGCCCAGCTCACCGAGCGGATGATCCGCTCGGCGCGGGCGCGCGGGTTCGCCCCGGCCTACACGCGGCCGGTGGGGGTGCGCTCGTGACGG
>NZ_JAALEB010000204.1:0-9907 GCF_014145165.1 Dietzia sp. Cai40
GGATCACGAGGTCGCCCGCGCGGGCGTCGTCTCCGGGCCGCCGGATGAACTCCCCGGCGGCCCGCGGCGCGTGGACCAGGACCGTCGCCGGTCGGCCGCCCGAGGGATCGGCGGGATCCCCGATGGAGGTGTCCTCCACGGGGACCACACAATCGGCACCCTCGGGGACCGGCGCACCGGTCATCACCTTGCAGGCCTCGTCGTCGTCGACCCGTGGCCCCGGTCCGTCACCGGCGTGGGTCGTCCCCACCACCCGGAGCCGCACCGGCGAGTCCGGACCGGCCCCGGCGATGTCGGCCGACCGCACCGCGTAGCCGTCCATCTGCGAGTTCACGAACAGGGGGAGGTCCACCGACGCGAGCAGGTCCCGTGCGAGCACCGAGTCCGCGCACGCCACGACCGGCAACCGCGTGCTCTGGGCGGCCCGCTCCAGCACCGGCGCGAGATGCGTGCGCAGGAGCTCTCGGTACCCGGCGGGAGACGGCCGGGATACGGGGTGGGTCGGGCGGTCGGGGTGGGAGGCCATGCCCCCACGGTAATCGCGTTGTACTGTGCCTACGGTCCGCGCGCGGGGCGCAGGCGGGGAAATAAAGGGGAGACGGTGGCGGACGGCGCGCGGGGTTCGAGGAAGCTGTGGTCTGTCCACGGCGACGGCAAGAACATCAGGCCCGGCGAGGTCGTGGCCCCGATGGAGCGCCTGAGCTGGCCCCGGACGATCGGCATCGGCGCCCAGCACGTGGTCTCGATGTTCGGCGCCACGTTCGTCTTCCCCATCATCATGGGGCTCAACCCGCAGCTCGCGATCCTCTTCTCCGGCGTGTGCACGCTGCTGTTCCTGGCGATCGTCAAGGGGCAGGTCCCCAGCTACCTGGGCACCTCGGTGGCGTTCGTCGGGGCGGTCGCGGCGATCCGCGCGCAGGGCGGTACGAGCGCGGAGGTCACCGGCGCGATGCTGGTGGCGGGTGCGACCCTCGCCGTGGTCGGCGTCATCGTGCACGTGGTGGGCGGGCGCGTGGTCACCGCCGTGCTGCCCCCGGTCGTCACCGGCGCCGTGGTGATGCTGCTGGGCTTCAACCTGGCACCCGTGGTGGCCGAGACCTACTGGCCGCAGGACCAGTGGGTGGCGCTGACGGTGATGATCGCGCTGGTCCTCATGACGGTGGGCCTGAAGGGATTCGCCGGCCGGATCGCGATCTTCCTCGCGCTGATCTTCGGCTACGTGCTCTCGTGGGTGCTCGACCTGGTGACCGGTCCCATCACCTCGTTCAGCGCCACCGCCGGCGAGGTGACCGAGCACCTGCGGGTGGACTGGTCGGGCGTCGGCGACGCGCCGTGGCTCGGGTTGCCGCCCATGACCGACGAGGCCGCGGGCGTGGTGGGCATCCACGCGCCCGACTTCTCCCTGGCGTTCGTGCTGCTGATCGTCCCCGGGATCATCGCCCTGATCGCCGAGAACGCGGGTCACGTCAAGGCGATCGGCGAGATCACGCGCACCGAGACCGACGGCCTGATGGGCCGCGCCCTGGCCGCCGACGGTGCGGGCACCGTCCTGGCCACCTCGTTCGGCGGATCGGCGACGACGACGTACGCCGAGAACATCGGGGTGATGGCCGCGACCAAGGTCTACTCCACCGCCGCGTACGTGGTGGCGGCGCTGACCGCGATCCTCCTGGGCTGCTCGCCCAAGCTGGGCGCGGTGATCTCGGCGACGCCCGGCGGCGTGCTGGGCGGGATCACCGTGGTGCTCTACGGGATGATCGGCCTGCTCGGGGCGAAGATCTGGAAGGAGAACCGGGTCGACTTCGGCAACCCGCTCAACCTGGTCCCGGTGGCGGCGGGCGTGGTGATCGCCGTGGGCGACACGACCCTGACCGTGACGGACGACTTCCAGCTCGGCGGGATCGCGCTCGGCACCCTCGTGGTGGTGCTGGGGTACCACCTCGCCCGGCTGATCGCGCCGCAGTTGAGAGCGCAGGCCGAGCGCGACGAGATCCACGAGCTCACCCTCCTCGGGCCGAACCCGGAGGTGGAGGTGCCGGAGAGGTAGACGGCGGGGTGGCGCTCACGCGCCTACACTCGACCAGAACGCCCGGCAGATCGGAGGTGCGCGTGACCGCGACCGACATCCCGAGCCCTCGGCCGCGCCCCGACGGCGCGCGGCCGGCCACCCCGTTGCTCATCGACACTTTCGGTCGCACCGGGCGGGACCTGCGCGTGTCGCTGACGGAGAAGTGCTCCCTGCGCTGCACGTACTGCATGCCGGAGGAGGGGCTGCCGCCCATCCCGGAGGCCGCACGCATGACCACCGACGAGGTGATCCGGCTGGTCACGCTGGCGCATCACGACCTCGGGGTCCGCGAGGTGCGCTTCACCGGCGGCGAACCGCTGATGCGGCAGGACCTCGAGAGGATCGTCGCCGGGACGCGGGCGGCGTGCCCGGATCTGCCGATCGCCCTGACCACCAACGGGGTGGGCCTCGAGCACCGGGTGGGCGCGCTGGTCGAGGCCGGGCTCGACCGGATCAACATCTCCCTGGACACGGTCGATCGCCTTGAGTTCGCCGAGCTCACCCGTCGCGACCGACTGCCGTCGGTGCTGCGCGGGGTGCGCGCCGCGGTCGAAGCGGGACTCGTCCCGGTCAAGGTCAACGCCGTGCCGATGCGGGCGACCCTCCCGGGGGCTCCCGACCTGCTGGAATGGGCTCTGGAGGAGGGTGTGCAGCTGCGGTTCATCGAGGAGATGCCGCTCGACGCCGACAACACCTGGTCCAGGGTCGAGATGGTCACGGCGCAGGAGCTCCTCGACGTGTTGGGCGCGCGCTTCGACCTGGTCCCCGCCGGTCGCGAGGACCCGTCCGCTCCGGCCGAACTGTGGGAGGTGGCCGGACGCTCGGTGGCGGGGTCCCCGGCCCACGTCGGGGTGATCGCCACCGTCACCCGGAACTTCTGCGCGGCCTGTGACCGGACGCGGTTGACCGCCGAGGGAACCGTGAGATCCTGCTTGTTCAGTGATGACGAGACCGACGTGTTGGGTGTGTTGCGCTCCGGGGCGCGGGACGCGGAGATCGCCCGGGTCTGGCGCGGCGCGATGTGGGGGAAGCAGGCCGGGCACGGCATCGGTGGGACGGCATTCCACCGGCCGCGCCGGTCGATGGGCGCCATAGGCGGATGACGTGTCACCGAAAGCGGCGGCGGCGCGTCGGGGGCACGGGCTAGAGTCGACACCGTGAGCAGGACATCGAGAATGATCACCGTGGGGTACTACGCGGCGGCCGAGGACGCGGCCGGCACCGCCCGCGAGCGCCTCCACACGGACGCGACGACCATCGGTGAACTGGCCCGGGAGGTCTGCGAGAGGCACGGTGAGCCGTTGGCCAGCATCGTCACGGTGTCGTCCTTCCTCATCGGCGAGGAGACCACGCGCGACCCCCTCGCCTCGATCGACGGGGTCTCCGTGATCGACATCCTGCCCCCCTTCGCCGGGGGTTGACCGGTGGGTCGGCGTCAGGGGATCGCGGTGGTGGGCGTGGCCCTGATGTGTTCCGGGCTCGCGTGTGCGACCGAGGAGCCGGAGGCCACTGCGACCGTCTCGCTCGGGGTGGCCGCCGCGCCGTCGTTGTCCGTCGCGTTCACCGACCTCATCCAGATCTTCGAGGAGGAGAATCCCGGGGTCCGGGTCCACCTCGAACTGGGGCGGTCGGACGAGATCGCCGAGGGGCTGTCCGACCGCACGGACCTCAACGTCTTCGCCTCCGCGAGCGAGGAGGTGATGGACCTCGCCGTGGCACAGGGAGCCGCCGCGGAACCGCAGATCTTCGCCCGGAACCACGTGGTCGTGGCGGTGCCGTCCGGGAACCCCCTCCGCGTGCGCGGACTGGGCGACCTGTCCCGCCCGGACCTGCGCGTGGGCCTGTGTGTGCCGGACACCCCGTGTGGCAAAGCGACCGAGGAGGTGCTCGCCGCCGCGGCGGTGGAGCCCACGGACGTCACATGGGAGGACGGGTCCCGCGCGCTCAGTGTCCGGCTCGCGGACAACGAGATGGACGTCGGGATCGTCTACCGCACTGACGTCGCGAGCTCGCACGGGTGGGTGGCGCCCGTCAGTCCCGAGGGTCGCGAGCGGGACCTGATGCGGTCGGCGGGAACGACCCGGTACGTCCTGGCCCGCGTCCCCAGCGGGGAGAGCGGGCCCGGGGGCGAGGCCGAACGGGTGGCGGCCGACCGTTTCCGCGGGCTCGTGACCTCCGAACACGGCCGCCGGACCCTCGAGGGTGCCGGACTGGACGCGCTGCCGGAGTGACCCGGGGTACTGAAACCCGGGTTCTCGACGTCACGCGGTGAGGCATCGCCCGCTGAGCCGACCCGTGATGGCCGACCTCTCGACGTAGGGCTGACGCCAGGTGCGGCCGTCGGAGGAGGAGTCGCGGTTGTCACCCAGGAGGAGATAGTGCCCGGCCGGGACGTGGAAGTCACCGCGGTAGTACGACGACGAGGCGTACAACTCCTCGAGGGGTACGCCGTCCACGCGGACCGCGCCGCCGTCGATCTCGATGCGCTCGCCGGGCAGGCCGACCACCCTCTTGAGCACGCGGCCGACCACCTCGGCGTGATCCACCACGACCAGGTCGCCCCGGCGGATCGGTGTGGACCGTCGGAGCGACCTGGTGAGAACGAGCTGCCCGGCACGCAGGGTCGGTTCCATTGAGTCGGATCGGACGCGGGTGAGCCACCACATCAGGGCGCGTGCTCGTGGTGGTCGTGACCGTGGTGGTCGTGGTCGTGCCCCTCGGCGTACTTGAAGAATCGCACGTAGGCGTCCATGTACTCGCGGGCGGCGACGAGGTCGTCGGGGTCGAAGCCCCTGAGCGCGATGGCGTGGTCGAAACGACGCTCGAGCTCGTCCCACCGGTCCTCGTCGACCAGGCCCCTGAGGGGCTCGATGCTGCCGAGCTCCAGCGCCTCGTCGGCGGCCACCACCCGAGGGTCGACGCCGGCACCGGCGGGCGCGAGTCCGCTGAAGCCGGCGCCCTCGCCCGCGCGGTGCACGCGGACCAAGGTCTCGAGAAACCACCTGTCGGCGACCTCCCTGGTCTCGCCGCCCGCGACCCGGACGCGCCGGACCTTGTCGAAGACGGCGCGGACCTCGTCCTCGCCCCCGGGGTGGACCCACTTGAGGGCGACATTGACGTTGCCGCTGTCGAGGGCACGGCGGCCGTCGGTGACGGCCGGGCCGTCCTCGGTGTCGCAGTGGGCGGAGGCCTCACGGACGACGAGTCCGAGCAGCGTGCCGAAGATCGAGGTGACGTTCATGACGGGGTCCTTTCCCTGGTCTGAACTGGTACGTCTCAGACGGTAGCGCCCGAACGGGAGGGTTCCCATGACCTAGGTCAAGCCCCGCCCGCCCGCGCCTCCAGTCCCTCCGGATCGAGCAGGTCGACCTCGGCTCCGCGCACCTCGACAAGACCCTCGCGCCCGAGCGCGGCGAGTCGGCGGCTCAGGGTCTCGGGGATGGTACCGAGGTAGGTGGCCACGTCCTTCTTGGACATCGGCAGTCGCACCGTCACCACCCCGTCGACGCCTCGGACGGCGGGCAGGTCGAGCAGATATGAGGCGAGCCGTGCGCCGACGTCGGCCAGCGTGCGGGCCGCGAGCATCCGCTCTGTGGACTCCAGGCGGATGGCGAGCGAGCGCAGCATGGATGCGCCGATGTCCGGGTATCGGTTCAGGAGCCCGGCCAGCGAACCGTGCTCGAAGACGCACATCGTCGTGGGGTCGAGCGCGACGCAGTCGTTCTCCGGACGTGTCCCGGTGAGGAAGCCGCTCTCGCCCTCGACGTCGCCGGGGCCGAGGAGGCGCAGCGTGGCCTCGCGGCCGTCCTCCGCCGTGCGGCCCACCTTGACCAGCCCCTCGTGCACCATGAGCAATCGCGGCGACGACTGCCCCGCGCGCACGATCCACTCGCCGCGCTCGACGCGGAGCGGACGCGCCATCGAGGCCACCTCGGCCTGCTGCCGGGGTGAGAGCCGGGCGAAGAGCGGCACCGCCGCGACGCATGACTCGGCGTGCTGGTGGTCGTGAGAGGGGGTCATCGGGTCCTATTGTGACCGCGGGTGCTCCCTCGCGTGGGGCTGATCGTGAGCGCGGCGGTCGTCGGGCACACCCGCGGGACTAGACCAGCCAGTCGTTGGGGGCGAAGAGCTCGGCGTGAATCCGCTGTTCGGGCACGCCGGCCTCGATGAACGTCGCGCGCACCGACTGGAGGAAGCCGGTGGGCCCACACAGGAAGACGTGTGCGCCCGCCGGGAGCTCGACGGAGGAGAGGTCCATGACGCCGTGGTGGACCGCGCCCGGTCCGGCGGTCGTGTCCGCGCCGTGCTCGTACCAGGTGTGCACCTCGGCGTCGGCGAGCAGCGAGGACTCGCCGGCCACCTCATCGGCCAGAACGTGCTGGTCGGGCGAGCGGTCGGCGTGCAGGATCAGGACTCGCCGGGGATCGTCCGTCGCGGACAGGTGCGCGATCATACCGAGCATCGGGGTGATGCCGATCCCGGCCGAGCACAGGACGACCGGTGCCGCGTCCGGGCCCGACCCGGTTCCCGCGGCGTCCAGGACCAGGTCACCGAACGGCAGCGTGACCTGGAGCGTGGTGCCGACCCGGGCGTGGGCGTGCAGCCACCCGGAGACCTCACCGGCGGGGCACGGACCCGCGCCACCGGAGACCGCGTCGACCCGGCGGATGCCGATCCGCCACGTGCCCGACCCCGGCGCCGCCGACAGCGAGTACTGACGCAACTGACGCGCGCCGTCGGGCAGCACCACGCCGACGGAGGTGTACTGGCCGGGTCGGAAGTCCGGCAGGTCGCCACCGTCGGGACCGCCGAGGGTCACCACGGTGACGGAATCGGTGACGTCCTCCCGGGCCAGGACGACGGCGGTCCGGAAGACGTCTCCCGGCTCGACCCGGGCCTCGGCGTAGAGGGCGTTCTCGAAGTCCACGAGGACGCCCGCCATGATCCAGTACACCTCGTCCCACGCGGCCGCGATCTCCGGGGTGATCGCCTCGCCCAGCACCTGGACGATCGCGTCGAAGAGGTTGTCGTGGACCACCTGGTACTGGTCGGCGGTGATCCCGAGGCTCGCGTGCTTGTGGCCGATCCGGGCCAGCATGTCGACGGGGCTCTTCCCGTCCACCAGCAGCGTCGCGAAGGTGGCGATGGAGGCGGCGAGCGCGCGCTGCTGGGCGCCCAGCTTCTGGTTGCCGCGGTTGAAGGTGTCGCGCAGGAGCTCGGGGTGGTTGCCGAACATCGTGCGGTAGAACACCGGGGTGATCTCGTCGATGTGCGCCCCGATGACCGGGAGCGTGTCGCGGATGATCGGGACGTGGTGCGGCGAGAGCTCCCGCGGATGGGCGAGGATCGTCTCGAGTGAGGTGAGCGACGTGGTCATGCGGATCTCCTTCAGTGGGCGCGACGGGGTCACCCGGGCACCTGGGGTGCCGGGCGTCGAGGGGGTGTGGGTCGGTGGTCGCCGACCGGTCAGGGGGCGGGTCCCAGGCTGAGCAGGACCTGCCTGGTCGGGGTGTGGACGATGCCCGAGACGGTGAGTGGATCGAGGGCGGCGAAGAACGCCTCGCGGGCCTCGGCCAGGGCTCGGCGGAGGCTGCAGTTGCCGGCTAGCGGGCAGGGCGCCGGGCCCTCGCACTGCACCACCTCGCCGGGGCCCTCGAGTTCACGCAGCAGCCGCCCGACGGACGCCTGACGACCGGCCTCGGTGATCGCGAGACCACCGCCCCGGCCCCGCCGGGACTCGACGAGGCCGAGCTCCACGAGCCGGGAGACGGTCTTGGCCACGTGGCTCGTCGACGCGTTCACCGACTCGGCGATGCCCCCGGCGGTCATCCGGTCCCCGCGCCCGTCGGCCACGGCGAGACGCATGAGGGCGCGGAGCGCGAGATCGGAGAACCTGGACAACTGCACGAGGCCGAGCGTGCCATAGTGCGAACCGCCTAGCGCATTTGTCCGCAGTGATCTCAAATACGTTCTGAGCTGGGCATTTGGCGGGCGTGTCACCAGCAGGAACGCGGGGTCCCCCTCACCGTCGCGGCCCGTCGTCGCGTCGGCGGAGCACCGCGGCGGGGGCGGGGGAGGGCGCGGCTAGGATCGATCCCCATGGCAGCCTCCCTCCTCGTCGCCGGCACCACGTCGGATGCCGGCAAGAGCGTGGTGGTGACGGCGCTGTGCCGGGCGTTCGCCCGGCGGGGCATCAGGGTCGCGCCGTTCAAGGCGCAGAACATGTCCAACAACTCGATGGTCGTCCGGGGTCCGGCGGGCTTCGGGGAGATCGGGCGCGCGCAGTGGATCCAGGCCCTCGCGGCACGCGCCGAGCCCGAGGTGGCGATGAACCCGGTGCTGCTCAAGCCGGGCGGCGACCGGCGCAGCCACGTGGTGGTGATGGGCCGCCCCGCCGGGACGGTCTCGTCCAGGGACTTCGTCGACGGTCGCGTGCATCTGGCCACCGCCGCCCATGCCGCATACGACGACCTGGCCGACCGGGCCGACCTGGTGCTGTGCGAGGGCGCGGGCAGTCCTGCCGAGATCAACCTCCGTGCCGGTGACTACGTCAACATGGGCCTGGCCCGTCACGCCGACATGCCGGTGGTCGTGGTGGGCGACATCGACCGCGGCGGGGTCTTCGCCGCGATGTACGGCACGGTGGCACTCCTGGATGCCGTCGACCAGCGGCTCGTCGCAGGCTTCGTCGTCAACAAGTTCCGCGGTGACCCCTCGCTCCTCGGACCGGGGCTGGACCACCTCGAGGCGCTCACCGGACGGCGGGTCCACGGAGTGCTGCCCTGGAGCCCCGACGTGTGGCTCGACTCCGAGGACGCGCTGGACATCGGCGGTCGCCGCGCCGACGCCGGCCGGGCGTTGCGGGTCGCCGTGATCCGGCTGCCCCGGATCAGCAACTTCACCGATGTCGACGCGCTGGGGCTGGAGCCGGACGTCGACGTGGAGTTCGTCACCGACCCCCGGACCGTCAGGGGCGCGGACCTGGTGGTCCTGCCCGGCACGCGCGCGACGATCGACGACCTGGCCTGGCTCCGCTCCCGCGGTCTGGACCGCGCGGTGATCGACCACGCCCACGCCGGGGGGTCGGTGTTCGGCATCTGCGGTGGCTTCCAGATGCTCGGCCGACTCGTCCGGGACCCGGAGGGGGTGGAGGGTCCCGAGGGCGCGGAGGTCGACGGGCTCGGGCTGCTGGACGTGGAGACGGAGTTCGGGCCGGAGAAGGTCCTGCGGCTGCCCACCGGGGAGGCGCTCGGTCAGGCGGCGGCCGGGTACGAGATCCACCACGGGCGGATCGGCCTCGGCGCGGACCCCGAGTTCCTCGGGGGTGCGAGGCGCGACGGTGTGGCGGGCACCATGTGGCACGGGAGCCTCGAGTCCGACGGGTTCCGTCAGGCCTACCTCGCGGAGGTGGCGGCCCGTGTCGGCCGGGTCCGCGAACCCTCCGGTGTGGACTTCGCCGCCGCACGCGAGAGGCGACTGGACCTGCTGGGTGATCTGGCGGAGGAGCACCTCGACCTGGACGCCCTGCTGGAGCTGGCCCGCGAGGGCGCGCCGGAGATGCCGTCCCTGCCGCCGGGGTCGGAGCGGTGATCCTCGTCCTGGGTGGGACCGCTGAGGCGCGGGAGCTGGCGAGACTGCTGCAGGACGCGGGTCACGAGTTCTGCTCGTCCCTGGCGGGGAGGGTGGCGCGTCCGCGCCTGCCCGTGGGCCGGGTCCGGATCGGCGGCTTCGGCGGGGTCGAGGGGCTCCGCGACCACCTCTCCACGCACCGGGTCCGCGTGGTCGTGGACGCCACGCACCCGTTCGCCGCGGGGATCTCCGCTCACGCCGCCGCCGCGT
>NZ_JAALEB010000205.1:0-1145 GCF_014145165.1 Dietzia sp. Cai40
CATCGACGGCGACAACGCCGGGGCTGGCCTGGCGGTGGCCACCTACGGCGGGCGGTGGGGCCACCCGGTGCTGCTCGGCGGGCGGCACCACCCCGGGGTGATCGCGTCGGCGGTCGGTGACGTGGGTGCCCGCCGATACCTGCGCGCGCACGCGGCATCGGTGGTCGAGGTGCCGTGCGACGACACCGGGTCCCCGCTCGATGTGGACGTGCCCGGGGATCTCGACACCGCACCCGTAACACCGGCGACACACGGGGTATCCGGCCGGTAATCGCGCGCGGATAGAACAAGGTCATCGGCTCGGCCACCCCTCGCGGACAGGCCGCGCCCCGGTACCCCGGCCCCCGTCACCTCGGCCGGCACCCCAGCCCCGGGAGCGGACATGACCACACCACCACCGAGCACCGCGCTGACCGGGTTCAGGGTCCCGGTGATCGACCTGAGCCCCTACACCGCCGGCGACGACCCCACCCGAGACGACCCCGCCGCCCGCGAGCGCGTCGCCCGCGAGATCGACGCCGCGTGCTCCTCCGTCGGGTTCATGCAGATCGTCGGGCACGGCATCGACGACGCGGTGACCGAGGGGCTGGCGGGCGCGATCGACGATTTCTTCGCCCTTCCGCCCGAGACCAAGAACGGCTACCGCGTGGCCGGCGCCAACCGCGGGTACAGCCCGCCGAAGAGCGAGACGCTCAGCCTGAGCCTGGGGGTCGAGTCCGCGGGAAGGATGAACGACTTCTTCGAGGCGTTCAACGTGGGCGTCGAGGCGCGCTCCTTCCCGGACCTGGCGCTGGACGAGGCCGACTACGGGATCAACCTGTGGCCGTACCTCCCCGACTTCCGGCCCCGGATCGACGCCTACTTCGCCGAGGCCTCGCGGGTCGCGCGGACTCTCACCCGGGCGTTCGCCGACGCGCTCGGGGTGCCGCCCGAGGTGTTCACCGGGATGACCGGGCACTCGATCGACGTGCTGCGGCTCAACAACTACGCCCTGCCCCCGGGACCGGTCACCCTCGACGGCGAGCTCACCGGCATGGGCGAGCACACGGACTTCGGCCTGGTCACCGTGCTCTGGGCCGACCGCGTGGCGGGCCTGCAGGTCCTGTCCGCCGACGGGGTGTGGCACGACGTCCACCCGGTCGAGG
>NZ_JAALEB010000206.1:0-1040 GCF_014145165.1 Dietzia sp. Cai40
TGCGGTTGGTGACGTCGATATGAGCGATCCCCGCCCGGCCCAGGTGCGCGACCGCCAGACCGCCCATCGCGCCCGCCCCGAGCACCACCGCGCGGCGTCCGTCGAGACGGCGCGACGGGGACCCGGTTGTCCCGGGGGCCGCCCCCTCGGCGAGGATCTCCGCGGCCCGGTCGAGCGCCACCGACACCACCGACGACCCCGCCGAGTCGATACCCGTCTCGGTGTGGACGCGTTTGCCCACGTGGAGCGCCTGCTGGGCGAGTCGGTGCAGGGTGGTGCCGGCCGCGCCGATGTCGGACGCGGACTGGTAGGCGGTGCGGATCTGTCCGATGATCTGCTGCTCGCCCACGACCATCGAGTCCAGGCCCGAGGCCACGGAGAACAGGTGCTCGGCGGCCGACTCGGAATAGCGGACGTAGAGGTGGCGGCTGAGTTCGTCGGCCGAGAGACCGGAGTGCCGCGAGAGGAGGCCCACCACGTCGTCGAGCGCCGGGTGGAACGCCTCCACCGCCGCGTAGACCTCGACGCGGTTACAGGTGGTGACGATCATCGCCTCGTCGACGTGGCTGCCGCTGATCAGGTTCTCGGTGAGGGCGTCCCGATCGGCCTCCGCGACGGCCACCGACTCCAACAGGGCGACCGGGGCGCTGTGATGGGACAGACCCACCAGGAGGATGCTCACGGCCGACCCCCGGACGCGAGTGCCGATGGGGCCCATGCCAGAATGGGCACCGATGCGTCAACTCGGGACACCGGGAACGACGGGACGACACTCGACGCACACGCGGAACGGTGGTCCACAGTCGGTCGTCTCCTGTCGGTGTGCACGGCTGCGTACAGGGCGAATCCCAGTGGATTCCCCTGCCGGGACGGCCGTGGCCTGAGCCTGCGATCGACCCGCAACGAACTCCACCGTAACCCGCTTGGCACCCCGGGACAAAACCGTCGCCGGGGCGGATGCTATGCCCGGGGGACGCCGTGCGGCCGCCATGAGCAGCGCCGACCCTCGGCGGCCCGGGCCCGGGCCCGGGTCGCGGCGC
>NZ_JAALEB010000207.1:0-2518 GCF_014145165.1 Dietzia sp. Cai40
CCTTCTCCGCCCGTCGGCGCATCCGCTCGGCGTGCTCGGCCTCGTCGAGGGCGGTGGCCTCCTCGAGGGTCGGGGCCGAACCGCCGAGACGGGCCGGGACCCAGTTCGCACCGGGCGGGTACGGGCCGTAGCGCTGCGCGTACTCGTCCTGCAGCCGCTCGAGGGTGGCCTGCATCCGCGAGCGCAGCTCCTCGGTGCACTCCTCCACCGGCTCGTACGCCGGCGTCGGCTCGCCGACCTCCATCATGATCGGCACCTTCGGGCGCAGCAGCTTCTTGGGCAGGCCCTTGGTCCACACCCGCTGCGAGCCCCACAGGGTCACCGTGATGATCGGGACGTCGGCGGCGAGCGCCATCCGCACCGCACCGGACTTGAAGCCCTTGACCTCGAAACTGCGACTGATGGTGGCCTCGGGGAACACGCCCACCAGCTCTCCGGCCTTGAGCCGGTCCACCGCCTCGTCGAACGACGCCTTACCCGCCGTGCGGTCGACCGGGATGTGCTTGAGCTCCCGCATGATCGGCCCGGAGACCTTGTGGTCGAACACCTCGACCTTGGCCATGTAGCGGATGAACCGCTTGTGCAGGCGCGCCGGGATGCCGCCGTAGACGAAGTCGAGGTACCCGGTGTGGTTCATCACCACCACGGCCCCGCCGACCTCGGGGAAGTTGCGCTCGCCGCGCATCGTGATGTCCAGTCCCTGGACTTTGAACAGTGTCCGGGCGAACCCGATGATCCCCGTATAGAGCAGCTCCACGGCCCCCAGCGTAGCGGCCCACCCCGGGCGGCGTGATCCGCTGCCGGTAGGTTCGGCGGGGTGGATGACGACGAGCCCTTCGATTCGGTCGACCCCGCGGCGCGCAGTCGCCACTATTCGTGGCCGCCGCTGCCGAGCGAGTCCGAGCGCAGCCCGCACGCGGGGCTGGACGCCCTGCGGGGGATCGTCGACGGCGAGCGCCACCTCTCCCCCGGCGCGCACACCCTCGGCCTGGCACTGACCTCGGCGTCCGATCGCGTGGTCGCCATGACCGCCACACCCGGGGAGTGGGCCCTGAACAACGGGGGGACCGTGCACGGCGGGATCGTCTCGGGGTGGGTCGACTCCGCCCTGGGCTACGCCACCGCGACCGTCGTCGACGAGGGCGTGGGCTACAGCACGCTCGACCTGACCGTCCGGTACATCCGCGCGCTCAGGTTGGAGAAGACCCCCGCGACGATCCATGCCGAGGTCGAGCACGTGGGCCGGTCGACGTGCGTCGTGCAGGCCAAGGTCCTCGACACCGACGGTCGGACCTGCGCCAGCGCGAGCGGCGTGATGATGCTCTTCCGGCCCTGAGCCGATCCGGTCAGCGGGGCGGCTCGAGCACGTCCTTGCCGACGAACGGCCGCAGCGCCTCGGGCACGACCACGGAACCGTCCGCCTGCTGGTGGTTCTCCAGGATCGCCACGAGCCAGCGCGTGGTGGCCAGCGTGCCGTTGAGGGTGGCGGCCGTCTGGGGCTTTCCCCCCTCGTCCCGGTAGCGCACCCCCAGCCGGCGGGCCTGGAACGTCGTGCAGTTGGACGTGGACGTGAGCTCCCGGTAGGCACCCTGGGTCGGGACCCACGCCTCGCAGTCGTACTTGCGGGCGGCCGACGACCCCAGGTCCCCACCGGCGATGTCGATCACGCGGAACGGCAGCCCCATGGCCTGCAGCATCTCCTTCTCGAAGCCCAGGAGGCGCAGGTGCTCGGCGTGGGCCTCCTCCGGCTTGCACCAGGAGAACATCTCGACCTTGTCGAACTGGTGCACGCGGATGATGCCGCGGGTGTCCTTGCCGTGGCTGCCGGCCTCACGCCGGAAGCACGAGGACCAGCCGACGTACCGCTTGGGTCCGGCCGACAGGTCCAGGATCTCGCCCTGGTGGTAGCCGGCGAGCGCGACCTCGGAGGTGCCCACCAGGTAGAGGTCGTCGGCCTCGAGCCGGTAGATCTCGTCGGCGTGGGCGCCGAGGAACCCGGTGCCCTGCATGATCTCGGGGCGCACCAGAACGGGCGGGATCATGAGTGTGAAGCCGTTGGCGGTGGCCTTCTGCGCGGCCAACTGCAGCATGCCCAGCTGCAGGAGTGCGCCGTAGCCGGTGAGGAAGTAGAAGCGCGCGCCCGAGACCTTGGCGCCGCGTTCCATGTCCAGCAGCCCCAGACTCTCCCCGAGCTCGAGGTGGTCCCTCGGCTCGAAGTCGAAGCTCGGGATCTCGCCGATCCGCTCGATCTCCACGAAGTCGTCCTCGCCCCCGGCGGGGGTCCCCGCCTCGACGACGTTGGAGAGGAGCCGCTGGAGTCGGTCGACCTCGGCCGCGGCGGACTTCTCGGCCTCCTCGGCGTCCTTGACCGCCTGCTTGAGCGCACCCGCCGCCTCGAGCAGCGCGGGGCGGTCCTCCGGCGAGGCCTGACCGACCTTCTTGCCGTGCGCCTTCTGCTCGGCGCGCGCGCCGTCCGCGGCGGAGATCGAGGACCGGCGGGCCTCGTCGGCGGCCAGCA
>NZ_JAALEB010000208.1:0-4446 GCF_014145165.1 Dietzia sp. Cai40
CGGGCCGGCCGCGCCGTGCGAATGCCCGGAGGCCAGCACCAGGTGGACGACCCCCTGACCGGCGACGAGTCCGGCCGCCGAGGTGAGGATCGGTGACCGATGCCGGGCGAGGGCCGCGGTGACCACCCCGACACCGGCGCTGGCGGCCGCGACCATGAGGATCTGCCCCGAAGTGGGCGGACCCGCCGCTGCACCGGCGGCCAGGCCGTGGGCACTGATGCCGAACACGCCGCTGACCAGTGCGACCACGATTCCCACGACCGCGGTCACCACGGGCGGGACCTCGGCGCGCAGGCGGTCGGCGGACATGACCCGATTCTAGGCTGGACCTACGACTGGGCCCCTATCCGGCGGCTGCGCCTTCTGCGGTGGCGCCCTCTGCGTTCGTGCCCTCGGTGGCGGTCGCGAGGCGGGTGCGCTCCTCGTCGGCCAGGCCAGCCTCGATGCGCGCGAGCATATGCGGGCTCATGTCGGGCAGGTCGTCGATCGCGAACCAGCGGACGTCGGTGTTCTCACCGTCCGCGGGGTGCGGCTCGCCGTCGAGGTAGGTGCAGGCGAAGGTGTGGTCGATGTACTGCGCCCGGTCGCCGTTGGCATACGTGACCATTCGGGAGACGCCGAGGGAGGCGAGTCGGTCGACGCGGATGTCCACGGCAGCTTCTTCGCGTGCTTCGCGCACTGCGGTGTGGGCCGGGTGTTCACCGGGGTCGATGATGCCGGTGACGGGGGTCCACCAGCCGTTGTCGCTGCGTCGGACGAGCAGGATCCGTTCGCGGGCGGGGTGGCGGATGACGGCGGTTGCCCCGGCGAGCCACAGCGGGGCGCTGCCGACGTGTTTGCGGAGTTCGAGCACGAAGTCGGGGGTCGCCATACCGGTGAGCGTATCGGCCGGTGAGCCTGCCGACCGAAATGACGGATCCCCCGCCGACCGAATGGTCGACGGGGGATTCGCGGAGTGCTATCCGGTCGCTGACTCAGTCAGCGTGGAGGGGCAGAACCTCAGTTCTGCTGGTCCTCGGGCTCGCACTCGTCGCGCTCCATGGAGCCGTTGTCCTTGAGGAAGTCGATGGCCTCCGGCGGGAGGTTGCAGACGAGGCCGACGTTGATCTCGGGAAGCGGCGGCAGGTTGACGCCACCGGAGACGGCAAGGCCGACGCCGATGCCGACTGCGGCCAGCGAGCCGAGCGTTGCGAGGTCCGCAGCGTCAGAGCCGGTGCCGGTGCCGGTGGAACCCTCGATGATTGAACCGAGGTTGACGTCGCCCGAGCCGATGTTGTCGGAACCGGACTGAAGAGCATCGACGGAACCCGTGATGATGGTGTTAAGCGAACCGGTGTCCGGATCCAGCGACCCACCCGGCTCCGTCAGCTCCGCCAGCGAACCGGTCAGCGCAGTAAGCGAGCCACCCGGCTCCGTCAGCTCCGCCAGCGAACCGGTGTCCGGATCCAGCGACCCACCCGGCTCCGTCAGCTCAGCGAGGGAGCCGGACGGCAGAGTGCCCGGATCGGGAAGGTCGGCCGCATCCGAGCCGAGAGCAAGGCCGAGGTTGAGCGCGAGCTCGCCGGAGCCCAGAGCGGCGCCGAGGTCCACCCCGAGCTCGGCACTGCCCTGCGCGTTGGCCACACCCGGCATGGAGCCGAGCGCGAGTCCGGAGGCCGCGATGACGGCCATCATCCGCTTGGAGTTCTTCATAGGAATTGCCTTCCTGTTGTCGTTGACGACGCGGCGATTCGGAATCTCCCCCTGCCCGCCGGCCCGGCGTGTGGTCTTGACCACCCGCCGTTCGATCGTGTCATCACCATATCGATGCAATCCTCAGGGCTGTTACACCACGCTCTTCTATGACACAGCAACACGCCGACGATGGGCGGTTGGCCAACCTCGCAGTTAGACGCCAAATCGGGCCCGACACTGACCTTCTCGGCCCACGACCTCGGCATATGTAAATATTAAGAAATAAACTTGCTTTAACTAATTACTGGCAATTGCCCGTCAGGTGAGTTTAATCACATATTCGGATGGCGGCGCCCGAGAGCCAGCTGAGCTAACACATTCCGGCCGAAGTTGAGGTTAACCTCGCATCGTCCCCGATCATCAGGAGCGTCATGGCATCGAGCACCACCGGAGTCCTCTTCCCCACCGATTCGTCCGGGAACCGCTCGACAGGACGGCTGGCCAAGGACGTCGTCGCCGACGCACTCACCACCGTGGACCCGGCGGCCTCCGAGCGCGTCCACCGGATCAAGGACTGGCGTAAGGGCTACATCGAGCCCTTCACCGAACTCGTCAGCGCCGGGGTGTCCGACCCGGCGGCCTGGGACGGTGTCGCGCGGGCCGCGCTCGAGTCGCTGCAGTCCCGCATGGTCGGGGTACACGACGCGAACGGGGAGACCGTGGAGACCCCGATGTCGGACTACCTCGCCGTCGTCGCCCCCACCAACACCCCGACGACCGACACGATCCAGGGCACGGCGACCCCGGTCCGCGAGCTGTCCATCCCCTTCCGCGGCGAGGAACTGACCGGCGACCTCCTGCGCGCCCGGCTGGACAAGTGGGTGGCGGCCGGTGTGATCGAACCCAGCTGCGCCGACGCCCTGAAGCTCGTCCAGGACAATCCACAGTGGCTCTCCCTGCCCGGCCGCGCCATGCTCGTCCTGGGCCTCGGCTCGGAGATGGGACCTGCTCGCCGCCTCCTGCAGTGGGGTGCCGACGTGATGGGCGTCGACCTGCCGTCGAGCCCCGCGTGGGATCGCTTCCGCGGGGAGGCCTCGACGTTCGCGGGGCGCCTTCACGTACCCACCGGGCCGGACGGCCGCCCCGGCATCGACCTGCTCACCCAGCTCCCCGAACTCGCGGCGTGGGCCAGGGCCGCAGCCCCCGCACCGCTCACCGTGGGCAGCTACTTCTACGCGGACGGCGGAACCCACGTCCAGCTCTCCTCTGCCGCGGACGCCCTCGTCGTCGACCTCCTACGCGACAACACCGCCGACGCGCTCGCCTACCTCGCCACCCCGATGGACACCTTCGTCGTCCCCGCGGACGTGCGGGAGGCCTCCGACGCGGCGCTCGCGGCGCGCAAGATCACCGACGTCAAGCGACTCGTCGGCTCCGTCGCCCGCGGCAAGGTCTTCGCCCGCAACTACCCGGCCGGCCACGGCCCGGCGGTGCACGACGCCCTCGTCCCCCAGCAGGGCCCCAACTACACGCTGGCCAAGCGCGTCCAGCGGTGGCGCGCGACCACCGCGTTCGCCGACGGCCACACCGTCTCGATCAACGTCGCCCCCGCCACCGACACCCACTCGGTCACCAAGAACAAGATCCTCGCCGCCACCTACAAGGGCGCCTACGCCTTCGGCATCGAGATCTTCGCGCCCGACACCTCCGCCGCCCTGCTCGCCGCGCTGATGGTCCACGACCTCAACGTGGGACGGCCGGACGTCGGGGTGCAGTGGGAGCACGAGTCCCACGGGGCGGCCTCGGGAGGGTTGTGGCGCCAGCCCTACCTGCCGCGGACCGCGCTGCCCGTGGCCGCACTGCTCGGTACCGTCAAGAGGTAGGAACACGCCCCGGACCGATCTGCCGGTCCGGGGCCCGCCGGTGCCGACAGAGTAAGGACCCCGCCATGCCGAACCCGTTCTCCAAGAGCTGGAACTACCTCAAGGCCTCGCTCGACAAGAAGGTCGACGACAACGCGGACCCCAAGATCCTCGTCCGCCAGGCCATGGACAACGCCCGCCAGCAGCACAAGTCGGTGACGGACCAGGCAGCCGCCGTGATC
Organism: Dietzia sp. Cai40; assembly: GCF_014145165.1. Classification (NCBI taxonomy): domain Bacteria; kingdom Bacillati; phylum Actinomycetota; class Actinomycetes; order Mycobacteriales; family Dietziaceae; genus Dietzia; species Dietzia sp. Cai40. Next base: position 3,779 of record NZ_JAALEB010000208.1, read on the forward strand.
GGCAACGCCAAGCAGCTCGAGATCGCCATGGGCACCAAGTCGCGGCAGCTCGACGAGGTGCAGGGACAGATCCGGCAGACCCTCCAGGTGGCCGAGTCGGCGCGTGCCGAGGGGGACACCGCCCGCGCCGCCCAGTTCGACGCACAGGCCGAGCAGCTGGCCGGCCGGATGGTCACCCTGGAGCAGGACCTCGAGAACACCAAACAGCTGCACGGGCAGGCGGTGCAGGCCGCCGAGCAGGCCAAGCAGGCGGTCAGGGAGTCCGACCAGCGTCTGCGCGAGACGCTCGCGCAGGAGGACCAGCTCCTGCTCCAGGCCACCCAGGCGGAGATGCAGCACCGGACCGTCGATTCCATGTCCTCGCTGGAGGGGGTCGGCGGCGGCAACTCGCCCACGTTCGACGAGATCCGCGCCAAGATCGAGGGTCGCTACACCACGGCGCTCGGCAAGCAGGAGCTCGCGGAGGCCACGGGGTCCCCGTCCAGCGCGCAGCTCGACGCCGCCGCGTTCACCCGCGAGTCGGAGGGCAGGAGCAAGCTCGAGCAGATCCGGGCGTCCATGGGGCTGAGCGGTGGCGGCACCGCGGTCGAGGGTGCCAGGGCGGGTGGCGCCACGGACCGGCAGTTGCCCGAGGGCGCCGGGGCCGACGGTTCCGCGGACGCCGCGAC
>NZ_JAALEB010000209.1:0-4142 GCF_014145165.1 Dietzia sp. Cai40
TCACCAAGACGTTCACCGCGCTCCTGCTCGCGGACGGCGTGATCCGGGGGGACTGGAGCCTCGACACCCCTGTCCGGGAGCTACTCCCGGCCGGTGTGAAGGTCCCGGGTCGGGACGGGGTGGAGATCACGCTGCGACACCTCGCGACCCACACCTCCGGGCTCCCGCGGTCGCCCGTGCGTCTCGGGCTCCGGGAGAACATCGCGTATCAGCGCACCGGCGCCGACCCGTACGCGGCTCTGACCGAGGACGACGTGCTGCGGAGCCTGGGTGAGACGCGGCTGAAGCGCGTGCCGGGCGACGGCGGACCCGCGTACTCCAATCTCGGATTCGGCCTCCTCGGCACCGCGATGACCACGGCGACCGGTCTGGACTACGGCACCCTCGTACGAGACCGGGTCGGCGGTCCGCTCGGGTTGGTGGACACCGTGGTCGACGCCCACATGACCGCCGACCAGCGTCGGCGGATGGCGGTGGGATTCCGGAGCCGTCGTCGCCCCGCCGATCCCTGGCCCCTGGCCGGATTCGCGGGCGCGGGTGCACTGCGGTCCACGGCCTCGGACATGGTCCGGTTCCTCTCCGCACAGGTCGACCCGGGGAGCACCGGGCTCGGCGACGCCATCCGGCTCACCCATGCCACGCCACGGGGAGGGCCGGAGACGATGGGGCTCGGGTGGCACCGTGCGGGGGATCGGACCCTGTGGCACAACGGCGGGACAGGAGGATTCCGGTCCGTCGTCCTCGTCAGCCCCGCCACCGGCACCGTCGTCCTCGCCCTCGTCAACCAGAACCGGGGCGCGGACCTGACCGCGTTCCGACTGATGCGGCGGCTGGAGCGGTGACATCGGGACCGGTCGGGGCGCGGCGTGGCCATACTGGGTGACATGACGCAGACGTGGAAGACGATCGTGGACGCCGACCCCGGGCACTCGCGCCGGTACGCCAAGCGGTGGGACGACATGGTGGCCGAGGGCGTGGACATCGACGGCGAGGCGCGGCTGATCGATGCGATGGCGCCACGTGGCGCCCGCATCCTCGACGCGGGGTGCGGTCAGGGCCGCACGGGGGCCTACCTCCACCAGCGCGGGCACCGGGTCACCGGTGTGGACCTCGACCCCCACCTGGTCGAACGGGCGCGGGAGCTGTGCCCTGACGCCTCCTGGGAGGTCGCGGATCTCGCAGGGGAGGGCTGGGCGGCCGGACCGTTCGACCTGGCCGTCTCCGCCGGTAACGTCCTGGCGTTCGTCGACCCGGCCGACCGCGGCATCGTGCTGGCCAATCTCGCCGGACGTCTGGTGTCGGCGTCCGACGACGTCGAGGGACGAGACGGGCGGCTCGTGGTGGGGTTCGGTCTCGACCGCGGGTGGTCGCGCGAGGAGTTCGACGCCGACGCCCGCGAGGCGGGGCTGGAGGTGGAACAGCGGTGGTCGACCTGGGATCTCCGTCCGTTCGACGACGACAGCGGTTTCATGGTGGCCGTGCTGGTGCGCCGATAGCGCAGGGCCGGTCGCCCCGACCCCTCGCTGCGGCTCTCTCAGTGGTGGAAGTGAGATCCGGCGCCCCTACGCGGCATCGGTGAGTCGAGCTCGTCGAGGAACGACACCTCGCCGGCGAGATCTTTGACCAGGGCCGACGCCAGGTCGCGGCCGAGGCCGACGCGGACCACGATGCGAAGCACGGTCAGGTGCGACAGATCGTCGGCCAGGGGATAGGCGGGCACGAGCCAGCCCTTCATCCTGAGTCGATCCGACAGGTCGTAGAGGGTCCACATCGTCGTGTACCCCTCCTTGAGCCGCCAGGTGACGACCGGGATCGTGTCGCCACGGCTCACCAGCTCGAACGGACCGAGCCCCCCGATCTCCGTGGCCAGGAACTGCGCGACGTCGAGGGATCCCTGCTGGACCCGGCGGTAGCCCTCCCGGCCGAGCCGGAGGAACATGTAGTACTGCAGGAGGACCTGTGCCCCGGGTCGCGAGAAGTTCAGCGCCAGGGTCGGCATGTCGCCGCCGAGGTAGCTGCAGTGGAAGATCATGCTCTCCGGCAGGGCGTCCGTGTCCCGCCACACGATCCAGCCCACACCCGGGTAGACGAGACCGTACTTGTGGCCGGAGGTGTTGATGGACGCCACGCGCTCGATGCGGAAGTCCCACTCCAGGTCGGGCTGGCAGAACGGCGCCACCATGCCGCCGGACGCGGCGTCGACGTGGATCCTGACGTCGAGACCGGTGGCCTCCTCGATCTGGTCGAGCTTCCCGGCGATCGCGGCGACCGGCTCGTAGGCACCCGTGTAGGTGACTCCCATGATGGCGACCACCCCGATGGTGTTCTCGTCCACGTACTCCTCGAGATCGTGGCCGTCGAGCATCGGGTGCTCCGCCGAGATCGGCACCCAGCGTGGCTCGACCTCGAAGTAGTTGCAGAACTTCTCCCAGCAGACCTGCACGGCGGTCGAGAGAACGATGTTGGGGCGATCGGTTGACTCGTTCCGCGCCCTGCGTCCGGCCTGCCAGCGTCGCTTGAGCGCGAGCCCGCCCAGCATGCAGGCCTCCGACGAACCGATGGTCGAGGTGCCGATGGACTGCTCGACGTCGGGCGCGTTCCAGAGATCGGCGATCATCCTCCAGCACCGCTCCTCGATCGCCGCGGTCTGGGGGTACTCGTCCTTGTCGATCATGTTCTTGTCGACGGTCTCGGCGTACAGGCGCCGGGCCTCGTCGTCCATCCACGTGGAGACGAACGTCGCCAGGTTGAGCCGCGCGTTGCCGTCGAGCATCGCCTCGTCGTGCACGATCTGGTAGGCCGTCTCGGGAAGGGACTGGTCCCTCGGCAGTTCGAAGCGGGGCAGCTCGGTGGCCTCGCCCGGACGGACGAACACGGAGTTGAGGTCCAGTGACGCACCGCCCTCGTTGGTGGTGTGACGCGCAGTGGTGTGACGCGCTGTGGTGTGACGAGCGGTGGTGTGAGGGATCTCGGCCACTGTCTCTCCTCGGATCGGAACTCGTCCCGCGGTGACCCATCGGGTTTCAGAGTGTGCCACCGATCACAGGTGGTCGTCGTCGACTTCCCGGGTTGCGCCTGAACAGCGGTGATCACCACCGCGAACGGTAGCGGCCCCGCTCGGCCCGCGGTCACAGCACACTGTGCCCATGAGCGCGCAGAAGTGGACCGTGGACCGCCTGCCGGACCTGAGCGGCAAGACCGTCATGGTGACCGGCGGCACGAGCGGGATCGGCAAGGAGGTGGCGCGCGAGACAGCACGTCGCGGTGCCCACGTGGTGCTGCCCTCCCTCACCCGCGCCGAAGGCGAGTCGGCGGCGGCGGAGATCGGCGGTTCGACCGAGGTCCACCAACTCGACCTGAGCCGCCTCGACGCCGTGCGCGGCTTCGCGGCGGGATACACGGACCCGGTCGACGTGCTGCTGGACAACGCCGGACTGATGAGCAGGACCCGCAGGCAGACCCCTGACGGCCTCGAACTGCACCTGGGTGTCAACGTCCTCGGGCCGTTCCTGCTCACCGAGCTGTTGCTGCCGCGGATCAGGGAGCGGGTCGTGATCACGGCATCGATGGCCCACGCCAGGGGGCGGATCGACTTCGCCGACCCCCACTTCCGCCGGCGCCCGTACTCCATGGCGGCGGCGTACGCCCAGTCCAAACTCGCGTGCATGCTCTGGGGGCTCGACCTGCAGAACCGGCTCGACGCTGCCGGGTCGCCGGTGGACGTCCAGCTCGCGCACCCCGGGTTCGCCGCCACCTCGATCCTCGATCCGACGCCGTTCCCGCCGGTCAACGCGGTCCTCGACCTGCTCGGTCGACGGATCGTCCCCACCGCGTCAGACGGGGCGCGACCTCTCCTGTACGCCGCGACGGAGACGCTCCCGCCGGCCTCGTACATCGGCCCGACGGGGTGGCGTCAGATCGCCGGGGCGCCGGGACCCTGCGAGCGCTCCGCGCCCGCCGGCGATCCGGACCTCGCCCGCCGCTTCCGCGAGTTGGCCGTGCGCGAGACCGCGGCTGATCTCGCCGTCTGACAGGTCGCGTCGGACTCCCCGGTCGCATCGGTAAGCTGGCGCTCATGACCACGAGCCACCTCGACGCCCCCGACCTCTCCGGCCAGACGGACGCCGATCGGCCCGCCCTCG
>NZ_JAALEB010000020.1:0-7675 GCF_014145165.1 Dietzia sp. Cai40
CCGCCACGCACCGATGCGGTGATGGAGGTAGAACTCTCGGTCGCGCACCGCCGGGTCTACGAGCGCGAGCTCGCCCGTCAGCGGGCATCGCTGCTCGCGCTGCTAGACGACTTCGACTCCAACCGAATCAGCATCCTCGCCGGCCTCACCGTGCTGCGCCGGCTGTGCCTGGACCCCTCGCTGGTGGACCCCGATCACGCATCCATCCCCTCCGCCAAGACCGATGAGCTCATCGCGTCGCTGCGGGAGGTCGTGGCCGAGGGGCACCGGGCGCTGGTGTTCAGCCAGTTCACCAGCTACCTCGACACGGTGGTCGACAGGCTGCACGCCGAGGGGATCACGGTCGCTCACCTCGACGGCAGGACCACCGACCGAGCGGGAGCCGTCGGCAGGTTCACGGAGGGTGGCGCGCAGGTGTTCTGCCTGAGCCTCAAGGCCGGGGGAGTGGGCCTCAACCTGGTGGGCGCCGACTACGTCTTCCTCCTGGACCCGTGGTGGAACCCGGCCACCGAGGCGCAGGCCGTGGACCGTGCGCACCGGATCGGTCAGACCCGCCCGGTGCTGGTCTACCGGATGGTCGCCCGAGACACCATCGAGGAGCGGGTGGTGGAGTTGCAGCGGCGCAAGGCCGAGCTCTTCGCGTCCGTGCTGGATAGGGGGGAGCACTTCTCCGCGGCACTCACGGCCGACGACCTGCGGGGGCTGATCGAGTAGCGGCGCGGGTGATCACCGCACCGCCGGCATCGCCAACCCCGCGGCCACCGCGGCCCCGAAGAGTGCCGTGTCCCGGGACGGGGAGAACACGACCCGCGGCGTCGGGATGGTGTGCGGCAGCGTGTGCAACTGCTCGGCGACCGGCCCGTGCAGCGCCTCGCCCAGGCCCACCACGATCCCGCCGGTGAGCAGGACCGTGCGCGGCCGGAACAACTGGACGGCGTCCACCACGAAGGAGCCCACCCGGTGGGCGTAGATCTCGGCGGCACCGTCGCCGTGTTCCCGCTCGAGGTCGTAGAGCCCGTGCCCGCCCAGACCCCACCACGCCTCGGTGGTGCCGCCGTCCACGACCAGCCGCCAGTGCCCGAGGTCCCACCCGGTGGGCCCGCACGGGTGGATGAGCGCACCGTGGCGGTTGAGCGCCCCGAAGGACAGGGTGGTGCCCAGGGAGATGGCGATGCCGCCGAACTCGACGTCCGGCAGCTGGGTCAGGGCCAGGGCGTGGGCATCGCCGTGACCGATCACGGACACCGGGGCGTCCAGGAGGGCGACCAACTGGGAGCGCATCGGCCCCTCGGCCCAGGCGGCGGCGCGGGAGGCCTCGATGACCCCACGGTCGGCGTCGACGTGCCCGCTGACAGACACGCCGACGCCGCTGGGGAGGGGATCGACGGCCCGGATCACCGCGGCCAGATCCTCGGCGGTGGCCACCTCGGCCCCGTGGACTCCCACCACGCGGCCGTCGACCACGGCACCGATCCGCGTCCCGCTGCCGCCGATGTCGACGACGACGCCGTTCCTCATCAGATCGCCTCCCGTTCCACACCGACCATTGTCACCAATAGTTCGTAGCGGGCGGGCCATTGGGTGTGGTGGGGTGCTACCCGGTATCGGTGCTACCCCGTATCGATGTTGCGGATCGGGTCGCTCGCCTGGCCCACGGTTCCGCAGTAGAGCTTGGCCGACTCCTGGTTCAGCGTCACCTCCATGCCGGCGGGATCGGACTGCCCCTTCTCGTCGAGGAAGGTGGTGATCACCTCGCGCTGGTCCTCGGGCGGCATCTCCATGTAGTCGCCGCAGGTGGTGTCACCGCCCTGGTTGGGGTCCATCGCGTTGCAGCCGGTCAGGGTCGCCAGCACGAGGGCGGCGGTGGCGACCGGGACGGCCAGCGTCGCGGATCGGGTGCGGGTGGGCATGGGGACCTCCGGGGGGATGACGACGACGAGGTGAGCGGTCGATGAGGTGAGCGTAGGCGCGCGGGGTGACGGACATCACCATTCGACCGGGATTCGGCGGAGCGCATCGGGAGTTCTAGTAGATATGACAACATCTTTTGAGGTTCCGACCGCCCTGACCCTGGACTCCGCTGCGCAGGACCTGCTCTTCCGGGAGGCCCGTTCCGCCAACGCGTTCACCGACGAGCCCGTCACCGACGAGCAGCTCCGCGCGATCTATGACCTGGTCAAGTGGGCCCCGACGTCGATGAACAACCAGCCGCTGAGGATCGTCGTGGTGCGGTCCGAGGAGGCCAAGGCCCGACTGTTGCCGCACCTGGCCGAGGGCAACCGGGCCAAGACCGCCGCCGCGCCGGCCGTCGCGCTGCTCGCCGCCGATGTGGACTTCCACGACGAACTACCCCGGCTCTTCCCCCACTTCCCCGGCGCCCGCGACCTGTTCGCGGACGAGGCCGCGCGGGCCGGTGTGGCCGAGCTCAACGCGAGCCTGCAGGTCGGCTACACCATCCTGGGCATCCGCGCAGCGGGTCTCGCCGCCGGCCCGATGACCGGGTTCGACGCCGAGGGGATCGCCGCGGAGTTCTTCCCCGACGGGCGACACCGCGTCCTCGTGGCGATCAACATCGGCACGCCGGCGGAGAACGCCTGGTTCGACCGGCTGCCGCGACTCGACTACGACGAGGTCGTCACGACCCTCTGAGGGGTTGCCACGGCAGCCCGCGCGTCGCCAGTAGTTCGCGCGTCACAGGCAGCCGACGAGTCGTAGCGCGAACTGGTCGCCGTAGCCCAGGATCGTCGGAGGGTGCGGGCCCGGCCGTTCCGCCATGACCTCGGGCCCGTGCGCCACGGCGTGGTCGACGCCCACGGCGTGCATGAGTTCGTGAAGCGTCAGGCTGCGGGTCCAGGCGTCCCCGGGGACGGGGCTGATCTGATCCGGCCGCAGGGTCACCGAGCCCTGGAGAACCAACCCTCGCGGCCACACCGTGACGCCGCCCAGTCCCGCGATCTCGGGGTCGGTGTGGAACATGGGGTGGTCTCCGTAAGTCACGGAGATGGCGCCGTCGCCTTCGCGCTCTCCCTCGGCACCGGGCCCCGCGTACCTGAGAGGGAGGCCGCTGGCGAAGGCGAGCGTCTCGACCGCCCACGCGAGGTCGGGCTCGCTGCCCGGCGGTGCGTCGTAGGAGCGCACGGGGATCTCGTGCTCGCACGGCCAGTGGGCGATATACCCGTCCTCGGTGGCCTCGACGGCGTAGTCGACCCCCGCGATCAGCCCGGCAGGGGGCTGGATGTCGGCGGCGCGGCGCGGTGACCACTCGCCCCGGAGCGGGACGGCAGTCCCCGGGACCGTGGAGTTGGCGGCATCGGCGTGGGCGGGCCTGAACAGGCCGCCGTCCCCGCCTGACACGCGAGCGGCGCCCTCGCCGAAGGAGGCGACGGTGCCGCGGTGCTCTTCGGGGACCATCGCCAGGAGGGCCGGCGAGGATCCGACGACCGCCAGCGCCAGGACGAGCGGTACGACGATCGCCAGCAGGTAGGCGGAGAAGCTGACGGCGGGATGAACGGATCGCTGTCTGTTCACGGCGCGGGGTGGGGTGAGGGGGTCAACGGGGGCCTGTCCTGGGTCGATGCGAGGGAGGGGCCTCGCGGTACCGCTAAGAATCTACTCACGTGGTGGCGGCGTTCACACCAGATTCTTTGACTTGAGCGGAATAGACTCAACTGTTCGGCAGTTGTACGGACTGTCCGGTCCCGATGTGGGCCGGTATTGACCCGAGTACGCTCAAGAACACGTCGAAGAAAGGACCGGTCGATGAGCCAGTTCAACCCCACGACCAAGACCCAGGCGGCTCTGTCGGCCGCCGTCCAATCCGCCTCGGCGGCAGGGAACCCGGATGTCCGTCCGGGCCACCTCCTCGTGGCGCTGCTCGAACAGCAGGACGGGATCGCCACGCCCCTGCTCCAGGCATGTGGGGTGGACCCGCAACTGGCGCTCACGCAGGCCAAGGCCCTCACCGCGAGTTACCCCAGCGCGTCGGGCTCGGGGCTGGCCGCCCCCAACTTCAACCGCGACGCCCTCGCCGTCATCAGTTCTTCCCAGACCCTCGCGTCCGAGATGGGCGACGACTACGTCTCCACCGAGCACGTCCTGGTCGGCATTGCCGCCGGCCACACCGGGGGCGATGCGGCCAAGCTCCTCAATGAACTCGGCGCCACCGAGGACGCGCTGAAGCAGGCGTTCGCCGCGGTCCGCGGCAACACGCGCGTGACCACCGAGAACCCCGAGGACCAGTACCAGGCGCTCGAGAAGTACTCGACGGATCTCACGGCCCGGGCACGTGAGGGCAAGATCGACCCGGTCATCGGGCGCGACTCGGAGATCCGGCGGGTGGTCCAGGTCCTGAGCCGCCGCACCAAGAACAACCCGGTGCTCATCGGCGAGCCCGGCGTGGGCAAGACCGCCATCGTCGAGGGGCTGGCCCGGCGAATCGTGGACGGCGACGTCCCCGAGTCGCTCAGGGGCAAGACCCTGCTCTCGCTGGACCTGGGTTCGATGGTCGCGGGCGCCAAGTACCGCGGTGAGTTCGAGGAGCGGCTCAAGGCCGTGCTCGACGAGATCACGGCCTCCGAGGGGCAGATCATCACCTTCATCGACGAGGTCCACACCATCGTCGGCGCCGGCGCGACCGGCGAGGGGTCCATGGACGCCGGGAACATGATCAAGCCGATGCTCGCCCGCGGTGAGCTACGCCTGGTCGGTGCCACCACGCTCGACGAGTACCGCAAGTACATCGAGAAGGACGCCGCCCTCGAACGCCGCTTCCAGCAGGTGTACGTGGGGGAGCCGAGCGTCGAGGACACGGTCGGCATTTTGCGCGGACTCAAGGAGCGCTACGAGGTGCACCACGGCGTGCGCATCACCGACTCTGCGCTCGTCTCCGCGGCCGCGCTGTCGGATCGCTACATCACCCAGCGGTTCCTCCCCGACAAGGCGATCGACCTGGTCGACGAGGCCGCGAGCCGGCTCAAGATGGAGATCGACTCCCGACCGGAGGAGATCGACGCCGCCGAGCGGATCGTGCGCCGACTCGAGATCGAGGAGGTGGCACTGCAGAAGGAGACCGATGCGGCGTCCAAGGACCGGCTCGTCGCGCTCCAGTCCGAGCTCGCCGACTCCAAGGAGAAGCTCGCCGAGCTGACCGCCCGGTGGCAGAACGAGAAGACCGCCATCCAGGGTGTGCAGAAGGTCAAGGAGGAGCTCGACGCGCTGCGCACCGAGTCCGAGAAGGCCGAGCGGGACGGCGACTACGCACGGGTCGCCGAGATCCGCTACGGACGGCTGCCCGAGCTGGAGAAGCAGCTCGCCCAGGCGGAGGAGAACGACGCCGCCTCCAACGCGATGCTCAAGGAGGAGGTCGGCCCGGAGGACGTCGCCGAGGTCGTCTCCGCCTGGACCGGGATCCCCGTGGGCAAGATGCTCCAGGGCGAGACCGAGAAGCTCCTGCGCATGGAGGACGAGATCGCCCGTCGGGTCGTCGGCCAGAGCGAGGCGGTCCGGGCCGTGTCCGATGCGGTCCGCCGGTCGCGCGCCGGGGTCGCCGACCCCGACCGGCCCACCGGCTCCTTCCTCTTCCTCGGCCCCACGGGTGTCGGCAAGACGGAGCTGGCCAAGGCGCTCGCCGAGTTCCTGTTCGACGACGAGCGGGCCATGGTCCGGATCGACATGAGCGAGTACTCGGAGAAGCACAGCGTCTCGCGGCTGGTGGGTGCCCCTCCGGGGTACGTCGGCTACGAGGCCGGCGGGCAGCTCACCGAGGCCGTGCGGCGGCGTCCGTACACGATCGTCCTGCTCGACGAGGTCGAGAAGGCGCACCCGGATGTCTTCGACATCCTCCTGCAGGTGCTCGACGACGGCCGTCTCACCGACGGCCAGGGGCGCACGGTCGACTTCCGCAACACGATCCTCGTGCTCACCTCCAACCTGGGGGCGGGTGGATCGCGGGAGCAGACGATGGACGCGGTCAAGCGCGCCTTCAAGCCGGAGTTCATCAACCGGCTCGACGACGTGGTGATGTTCGACTCGCTCAGCGAGGAGCAGCTCGAGTCGATCGTCGACATCCAGATCGACGAGCTCGCGCGGCGACTCAAGGGTCGGCGACTGACCCTCGAGGTCGACGACGCGGCCAAGGGGTGGCTGGCGCGGCGCGGGTACGACCCGGCCTACGGCGCCCGCCCGCTGCGCCGGCTGGTGCAGCAGGCGATCGGCGACAAGCTGGCCCGGGCCCTGCTCGGCGGCGACATCCGCGACGGCGACACCGTGCGGGTCTCGCTGGCGGAGGACGGCGAGTCGCTCACGCTGAGCTGACGCCCGTCGCCTGAGCTGGCGGGAACGAGCCGGCGGGTACGAGTTGGCGGACAGGAGATGCGATCGGGAACGGCCCCGACGCGAATCTTGTCCGCCAACTCGTGCCCGGGTGACCGCCCACGTCCCGCACCGCCCACAGCTCCTCGCCCGCCCACGCGCCCGCGGAGTGACGGATCAGTCCCCGATGAGGGGATCCGCCTCGTCGTCATCGCGACTACCATGGACCCGTGACCAGAGCCACCGCACCCGCATCCGACACCCAGGTCAGTCCCCTCCTCGTCACGGCGCGCGAGTTGATCAGCGACGTGGCGAGCCTTCCCACCCCCGTGATCCTCGACGTGCGCTGGCGACTCGGCGACGCCCGCGGGCGCGAGCACTACTACTCGGGCCACATCCCCGGTGCGCAGTACGTCGATCTGCCCACCGAGCTCGCGGGCCAGCGCAACGTCCGCGAGGGCCGTCACCCGCTGCCCTCGCCCGATGATCTCGAGGACGCCCTGCGCCGTGCCGGCGTGCACAACGACAGTCGCGTGGTGATCTACGACGACTCCGGTAACACCTCCGCGGCGCGCGCCTGGTGGCTGATGCGCTGGGCCGGCAAGGAGGACGTCTACCTCCTCGACGGCGGTCTCAAGGCGTGGATCGCCGAGGGCGAGGACCTGGCGGTGGGGCCGGGCAACCCGGTCGAACGCGGCGACTTCACCTTCAGGCTCGATCACATGCGCACGGCCGACATCGACGAGACGCAGGCCAGCCCCGAGGAGGGCGTCCTGATCGATGTCCGCGCGGCCGAGCGCTATGCCGGCCACACCGAGCCGATGGATTCGCGGGCCGGTCACATCCCGGGCGCCGTCAATCTGCCCACCTCGTCGTTCCTCGACGAGAGCGGTCGGTTCCTTCCCGCCGAGCGCATCCGTCAGATGTTCGCCGACGTGGGCGTGACCAGCGGGAAGGACACCGTGGTCTACTGCGGTTCCGGCATCCACGCCTGCCATGCGCTCGCGGCGATGGAGGTGGCCGGGATCGAGGCGGGGAGGTTGTTCCCGGGGTCGTGGTCGCAGTGGTCGGCGGATCGTCGGCGGCCGATCGCCCTGGGGGAGGACCCCCGCTAGCCCGCGTCTCCGCCGGCTCCCGGGCCCGTCCAGGTCACGCAGCGCCGCGGTGCCTGGCGGGTAACCCCACCAGCGCTGACTACCCTCTGTGGACATGGTCGTGTTCTGGTTCCTCCTGGCCCTCGTGCTGCTCGCCGCGGCGCTCATCCTCCTGCGTCTGGACGCCAGACAACGCGGGGGCGCCGCGTCGCGTGGGACCCCGCCGGCGGTCGGCTCCGGGTCGGCGGGGGCGGGGGCCCTGTCCGACGACG
>NZ_JAALEB010000210.1:0-2767 GCF_014145165.1 Dietzia sp. Cai40
CGCGAGCGGACGCAGCCGACCCGGGGGCCGCGTCCCCCGGCGACCGCCGCGATGCCACTCCTCGAGCGCGGCGGCCGCGTCGGCGAAGGTCCGAAACGTCCCCACCGCGTCCGGACAGTCGTGCATCAGGCACGCGAGGTCGTCGTCGTCGCCCGGATCGCCGTCCCCGTGCGCGATCTCCGACACGTCCCCCGGATACCCCGGACCGTCCACGCCGCGCCCCAGGTGCTCGGCGGCCAGGGTCAGACGCAGTCTGCGGGCGTACGGACTGTGATCGGACGCGGCCGTGTCCACCACCACCGCCGAGAGTTCCGAGTCGTGGGTCCACGAGCGCCGGCTGAAGTTGTCGGAGCCGACCGAACACCAGGTGTCGTCCACGACGCACACCTTGGCGTGGACGTAGACCGGGGTGCCGTCGGAGTTCTCCGGCGCGTAGAAGGCCACCCGGCCGGGGGCCGCGGCGGCGAGTCGGCTCATGGCGCGCTGCCGGCCGAGGAGCTGCGGGATACGGGAGACCGGGTTGTCGCTGTCCGTCCACCGGGGCATCACGACGACCAGGTGCAGTCCCTCGTCCCGCTGGAGCGATTCCACGAAGGAGTCCGCGATCGCGCGCGACCACAGGTACTGGTCCTCCACGTAGATGAGGTCACGGGCACGCTCGAACGCCTTGGCGTACCCGCGGGCGACGCTCCGCTCACCCCTCCGTGCGAACGGGTAGGCACGTCGACCGTGCCGGCCGGCGTAGGTGCGGAGCAGTTGGACGACGTGCGTGCCACCCGGCACCGCCGGCGGCGGCGGCGCCTGCGGGGGCAACGGTTCGGCGCGCACGTCCACGTGGTCGCGGTCCACGCGGAACCGGCGACGCGACCGCGTCAGGGGCGCCGGGTCCTCCCACCGTTCCCGGAACACCGTCTCGGCGTCGTACACGGCCGGTCCCGAGATGGCGCACTGCACGTCGTGCCACGGCGGCGTCACCCCGTAGACCTCGGACATCGACTGCGCCTGCGGGTCGCCCCGGTGTCGGGCGTCGTCCCGCCGCGAATGGCACAGGTCGATGCCGCCCACGTAGGCCACGTCCCGCCGCGGGGCGTCCGCGTGTCGGATCACCACCATCTTCTGGTGGTGCGACCCGCGCGGCGGCACCCGCATGTCCAGCAGGACGTTGCCGCGCCAGTCGGTGAACAGGATCAGATCGCCCTGTCCGGTGGCCTCGATCCTGTCGGAGAGCTCGCCGAAGTACGTGGCCCCGTGGACGAGCGGACGGACCTCGTTGCCCTCCGACCAGGCCTCGTCACCGGCATGACGGGAATCCAGACGGGTGTCCGGGTTGCCCCGCTCGTGCGCGGAGAGCAACCACTCGGTGAGGGCCATGTGTTCGGACGCTACCGACTCGTCACCCCGGATCGGCAATACTCTCCCCATGACCCCACCCGAGCCCTTTCCCACCGACTGGACCCGCGGTCTGGTCCTGGTCGCCCATCCCGACGATCCCGAATACGGCATGTCCGCCGCGGTGGCCCGCTGGACCGCGGAGGGTCGCCACATCGTCTACGTGCTGGCCTCGAGCGGCGAGGCGGGGATCGAGGGGATGCCCCCCTCGATCGCCGGACCGGTCCGGGAGGAGGAACAGCGCCGCTCCTCGGCGCTCGTGGGCGTGGAAGAGGTGGAGTTCCTCGGCTTCCCCGACAGCAGGATCGTCAACGACTCGGGGCTCCGCGACGCGATCGCGGATTCCCTCCGCCGTCACCGGCCGGACATCGTGATCTCCCTGTATTCCGGGCCCGAGTGGGCGCCCGGCGCCCCCAACCAGAGCGATCACATGGAGTTCGGTGCCGCGGTGGGCGCGACGTATGACGACCTGGTGGCCGCCGTCGGCGTGGACGCCGCCGAGGGGCGCCCACGGATGTGGTTCGAGTCCTCACCGGAACCCACCCACTACGTGGACGTCGAGGGATTCGTCGAGCCGGCCGTCGCCGCGCTGGCCGAGCACAAGGAGTACCTCTCGGTCCTCGACCCCGGCACCCCCGTCCACGAGCAGGCCCGCCGGCAGGTGGAGTCGGTGTGCGCCCCCCGTGAGGACCTGGCCGGGGACCGGCACGTGGTGAGCTTCCGGCGGATGCGGCCCTGACCGGCACGCGAGCCCGCCGGTCAGCGGCAGGTCAGCGGGTCTGCCTCAGGGTGATGTTGACGCGCCCCGGCCCCGCGCCGAGCACGTCCCGGCACCAGGCTGGCGCCGTGCCGTCGAACACCCTGGGAACACCGTGGAAGGCCATCCTCGACGGTCCGCCGAACACCACGAGGTCGCCGGACTCCAACCGCACGTCGGTGTACGGGCGGCCACGGTGGTGTGGGGTGCCGAAGCGGAAGGTGCAGGCGTCGCCGAGACTCAGCGAGACCACCGGCGCCGAGCTGGCCTCGTCGCGGTCCTGGTGCAGGCCCATGGTGGCGGCACGGCCGTAGAGGTTCACCAACGCCGCGTCGGGGGTGTAGTCCGGCTGGCGCAGTGACGGGTCCACCGCGGTCGCCGTCTCGAGCCCGGACCGCGCCGCCCGGACCAGCCAGTCCGGCAGCGGGGGGACCACCTCGTCGTCGTCGTACCGGTAGGGCGTCCAGTGTCGCCCCAGGCTGAGCGTCCGCACCGACATCCTCCCGCCGCCGGGCAGCACGATCGACCGCGGCGGGCGCGCGGCCGCCCAGTCCACGCAGGCTCGCAGCAGGTACTCCTGCTGCGCGCGGTCCATCCAGTCCGGCACGTGCACCGCGCCGG
>NZ_JAALEB010000211.1:0-6388 GCF_014145165.1 Dietzia sp. Cai40
CGGCTGGGCCTGGGCTCGGGGCGACCGGGACTGGCTCGGGGAGATCTCCGGAGGTGTCGCGGCCGATCGGGCCGACGACGCGGCGCCGAGTGCGGAGTCCCGCAGCGGCGCACTGGTGGCGGGTGGGGTCACCGCGGCCTGAGTGGCCTGAGTGGCCCGGACACGGGCCCGGGCGTTCGGAGGCGGTGGCGAACCAGGGCAGGGGTCGGCGCGGTCAGACCGAGTTGTCGTAGCGCAGTGATGCGACCACCGCGTCGATCGTCGCCTCCGGCTGGACCCCGGGCTCGTCCTCGTCGGACATCAGCACGAACACGATCGAGGCCGGGGCACCGTCCGCCGCTCTCGTGGAGACCGCGATCGTGTCGAACCGGATGGTCGGCGGCGTGCAGGAGTCGCGGGGCGGCCGGACGGCCCCGCGGAGCGAGACGTACCACGCCGGGACCCCCGAGACGCCGATGCTCCGCGCCTCGGGCACGGGGACGTCCGCACCGTTCCTGGTGAAGCGGCGGTCGATCGAGTCCGCCATGGCCCGGGAGGCGGACTCGGCCTGCTCGCGGGCGTCGCCGGGGAGCACCGCGCTGATGCCGGCCAGCGTGCGGAACGACAGCCCGGAGGCGGCACAGTATCCGCGGTCGGCGATCGAGTTGGCCGTCGTGACGAATCCCGAGCCCCAGTCCGACCCGGGGTCCTGCGGGACGTCCTCGTCACCGGGCGCGGGGGAGCCGAACGGGTCGCCCACCTCCCACTCGGGCGGAACGGAGTAGACCAGGCCGGTCGGGCTGCGGACGTCCTGCCAGTCACCGGGAGGTGGACCCGCGGCCAGGGTGGGGCCGGGTTCCTCGCGGTCGGGGGTGGCGGGGTCCGCGTCGTCGGTCCAGAGCGCGCACCCGGTGAGCGCTGCCACGAGGGAGCCCGCGAGGATCGTCGCGAGCCCGCTCCGGGCCACCGCGACCACGCCCACCCCGGCCATGGCGGTCAGCCCTGCTCGACGAGGGCCTTGATCCGCTTCAGGGAGGTCGACACGCCCCTGTCCATTTCCTTGGTGAACGAGGGCTGTCCGCCGAAGAGCTTGTCGGTGAGGAACGTCGAGATGAAGGTCAGGCCGTTCGGGACCTCACGACGTTCCGTGAGCCGGGTGCCGCCGTCGGCGGTGGGCTCGAGCTCGAAGACCCAGATGGTGGTGTTCTCGGTGATGCGGTTGGCGAACCTTCTGCCGGGCTCGAACTCGACGACACGGCTGGTGGTGGGCCAGAAGATCGGGCCGCGCTTGTTGATGTTGAGCGCCCACGTCCCGGCGGTCGTGCGGCCACCGAGGGCGACGACCTTGTGCGCCTGGCTGCTCCACTGGGGGGCGTTGCGGACCTCGGAGACGACTTCCCAGACCCGGGCCGGTGGGGCGTCGATCTCGATCGAACTCTCGATGGCGGCGGGAGCGGACTCGGTGGGCATGGATGGCCTTCCAATGGGAACGGGCTTCGATGGCGTCTCGATGGTAGGGGACGGGGCGCGGCCGTGCGTGTCGTTCGCCCGCCGCGAACACCGGGCCGCACCCTTTGCACTCGTGGGGGGCGAGTGCTAGAAAAGCGGTTGGCACTCGGCTACCCTGAGTGCCAGCAACACCTGAACTGAGGTCGCAAGGTGAGGCGCGGATCTGACACGGTCCGCTCCGTCCGTCGCGGGCGCCGACGCCGACCACATACGTGTCACCCCACACCCGGAGGATGATTCACCCAATGGCAAAGATGATCGCGTTCGATGAAGAGGCCCGCCGCGGCTTGGAGAGCGGTCTCAACCAGCTCGCCGACGCCGTCAAGGTCACGCTCGGCCCCAAGGGTCGCAACGTCGTGCTGGAGAAGAAGTGGGGCGCCCCCACGATCACCAACGACGGCGTCTCCATCGCCAAGGAGATCGAGCTCGAGGACCCGTACGAGAAGATCGGTGCGGAGCTCGTCAAGGAGGTCGCCAAGAAGACCGACGACGTCGCGGGCGACGGAACCACCACCGCCACCGTCCTGGCCCAGGCGCTCGTGCGCGAGGGCCTGCGCAACGTGGCCGCCGGTGCCAACCCCATGGGCATCAAGCGCGGCATCGAGAAGGCCGTCGAGGCCGTCACCGCGCACCTGATCGCCTCCGCCAAGGAGATCGAGACCAAGGAGCAGATCGCTGCGACCGCCGGCATCTCCGCCGCCGACCCGGCGATCGGCGAGCTCATCGCCCAGGCCATGGACAAGGTCGGCAAGGAGGGCGTGATCACGGTCGAGGAGTCGCAGACCTTCGGCCTGGATCTCGAGCTCACCGAGGGTATGCGCTTCGACAAGGGCTACATCTCGCAGTACTTCATGACGGATCCGGAGCGCCAGGAGGCGGTCATGGAGGATCCGTACGTCCTGCTGGTCTCGGGCAAGGTCTCCACCGTCAAGGACCTCCTCCCGCTGCTGGAGAAGGTCATCGGCGAGGGCAAGTCCCTGCTGATCATCGCCGAGGACGTCGAGGGCGAGGCCCTGTCCACGCTCGTCGTGAACAAGATCCGCGGCACCTTCAAGTCCGTCGCCGTCAAGGCCCCGGGCTTCGGTGACCGTCGCAAGGCCATGCTGCAGGACATCGCGATCCTCACCGGTGGCCAGGTCATCTCCGAGGAGGTCGGCCTCTCGCTCGAGACCGCCGACATCTCCATGCTGGGCAAGGCGCGCAAGGTCGTCGTGACCAAGGACGAGACCACCATCGTCGAGGGTGCGGGCGACCAGGGGCAGATCGAGGGACGGGTCAACCAGATCCGCGCCGAGATCGAGAACTCCGACTCGGACTACGACCGTGAGAAGCTCCAGGAGCGCCTCGCGAAGCTCGCCGGCGGCGTCGCCGTGATCAAGGCGGGCGCGGCCACCGAGGTCGAGCTCAAGGAGCGCAAGCACCGCATCGAGGACGCGGTCCGCAACGCCAAGGCCGCGGTCGAGGAGGGCATCGTCGCCGGCGGCGGCGTCGCCCTGGTCAAGTCCGAGGTCGCCATCGACGGGCTGTCCCTCGAGGGCGAGGAGGCCACCGGTGCGAAGATCGTCAAGTTCGCGCTGAGTGCCCCGCTCAAGCAGATCGCCTTCAACGCCGGTCTCGAGCCGGGCGTCGTGGCGGAGAAGGTCCGGAGCCTCCCGGGCGCCCAGGGCCTCAACGCCGCCACCGGCGAGTACGAGGACCTGCTGGAGGCCGGTATCAACGATCCGGTCAAGGTGACGCGCTCCGCGCTGCAGAACGCCGCCTCCATCGCGGCGCTCTTCCTCACCACCGAGGCCGTCGTGGCCGACAAGCCCGAGCCCGCCGGTCAGGCGATGCCGGGTGGCGACGAGATGGGTGGCATGGGCTTCTGACCCGAGCCCACACAGTACGCCGGGCCGTGGCCCGCACCGGAGAACTCCGGTGCGGGCCACGGCCTTTTGTGCGTGCCCTCGGACGGGTCACGGCGGGCCCGACACTCCTGGACCGCGGTGGCGGTCCCGTAACAGGATCGTCATCTTTCCCCCGCTGCGTAAAGAGCCTGTGATCTGCGGTTACGGTGCCGTTTCGCCCATTGTGGTGGACGCGCGTCCTTTTCTAGTGTTCCTGTCAGGCGCCTCGAAGGGTGCCGTGAACGCACGAGAACGGAGAACACCATGCCCGACTTCGGTCAGCTGTCCGACCTCTTCGGAGGCATCACCGACATCCTCGGAGCCGTCGTCACATTCACCGGGTCGCTGGGGGGCGAGGGGGGCATGAACGACTTCTTCGATGCCGTGTCGAGCATCAGCGCCGACTGATCCCAGAGCCCACCTCCAGAGATAACCACCCAGCAGACCCAGGAGCACACCATGTTCTTCCCCGAGTTCGGATCTCTCGCCGGCGTCAGCGGCGCCCTCGGCTATGTCAACGACTTTCTCGGCGCCTTCGGAGACCTGTTCTCCGGCCTGGCCTACTTCACCGGAGGCGACTTCGAGGAGGCCCTCGCCGGCGGCTTCATGATGTGGTGACCCGAGCCTGCTGAGGGCGGCCATGCCCTCAGCACACCGGTGCGGCCCGTGCGATCTCCCTCGCGCGGGCCGCACTGCTGTGCCACGCGCAGTTATGTGGGCGCTTGTCTAGATGAATGTTTATCGACCTAAAGGTGTCTCCGCGGCGTCGCCACGCCCCGCCCAGCGTGAGGGAAAGTTAATGCACTCGATTAAGTCGTTGACTCAATAGTATTTGCGCAGGCAGATCAAGGTGCTAGGGTTTCCTTGCATCTAGTGATCTGGGTCACGAAGGGTGCCCTGGGCGGATAAGGCGTCACCCGGCTGCCGTCGAGACCGAGGTCACACTTGACTTCGGAGCCGCTCAGATTACGCTGACTCTGGCCCCATGAGCCGGGGCACCACTTTCAAAGGGAGACACACATGCCTGACTTCAGCGCCATCAGTGCCGCACTCACCGCGGTCAAGAACCTCATCGACGGCGTCGTCAGCTTCACGGGTTCGGTCACGGGCGAGGGCACCCTCGACGCGCTGGCGGCACTCGGCAGCCTCGGCGGCGAGACCGTCAACTGATCTGCCTCAGATCCTCGCGCTCCGGCGCACCGCCCCGGCTGCGGCGTAAAGCAGCCGACCCCCCGAACATCATCTCGGCCCGGATCCGTCCGGACCACACCTCTCTATAGGAGTACAGCATGGGTATCGACCTCGGTTCCGTCGGCGAGCTGCTCGGCCCGAAGGGTCTCGTCGACCTCGCGGGCGGCCTGCTCGGCGCCGTCAACAACGTCGTCAAGGGCATCGGCTACTTCGCCGGTGGCGACTTCCAGAAGGCCCTCGACGCCGGCTTCATGGCCTGAGTCGTACGGCTGATCGACAAAGGGCTCCGGGCCTCGCCCGGGGCCCTTTCTCGTGCGCTCCCCGGTGTGGCGCCCGCCCACGCGCCGCGCGGGGTGTATCGGATTTTCTTCATATCGGTAACAAGAGGCCGGGTAGCGTCGATAATGTTGACGTGAGCCGCAAGGGTGGTTCCGCGGTTACCGGCGGGCCACCCGGGTATGTCATCCTCGGATGGTGCCCGGCGGGCGCAAGGCTCGGTCCTGTAGGCACGCTTCCACCTGGGGTGTGCTTAGTGGGACTTGTGTGACTACTGGGAATCGGGTTAGCTGTCAAGCGAGGGTCTGCCCGGGTCCGTCTGTGAACAACGAGAAGGTTAGGCGTCGGAATATGCGTTCAGTCAAGAGCGGCCGGTTGGGCACCAAGGTCGCCGCAGCGGCCATCGCCGCGGCCATGGTCCCCGTCGTTGCCACGGGCACGGCACAGGCCCAGGGTGGCAACATCCAGTACACCAAGGCCACCGCCCAGAACAAGGTCGTCGAGACCCAGCTTCCCGACGGTCGACTGATCGTGTCGGTGTGGTCGGACAAGATGGCCATCGAGGTCCCGAACATCGTGCAGCGCCCCCGCGACGGTAACGCCGGCGCGCCGGTGCTCTACCTGGTCAACGGCGCCGGTGGTGGCGAGGACTCGGCCACCTGGCAGGCGCAGTCGGACGTCCGGGCCTTCATGTCCGACAAGGACGTCTGGACCGTCACCCCGATCGGTGGTGCCTTCTCCTACTACACGGACTGGCAGCGTCACGATCCCAACGTCCAGACCCGCTACGCCCGCGAGACCAACCGCCCGATGGCGTTCGAGACCTACCTCGCGCAGGAGCTCCCGACCCTCTTCGAGGGCCGGTACGGCGGCAACTACCCGAACCGCAAGCGCAGCCTCGCCGCGATCTCGATGACCGCCACCTCGGTCCTGACGATCGCCCAGAACCACCCGGGCCGCTTCCAGGCCATCGGCTCGTACTCGGGTTGTGCCGAGACGTCGACCCCGATCGGCTACCAGTTCATCAACATCGTCACCGGCATGCGTGGCGGCGCGAACCTCGACAACATGTGGGGCCCCTACCCGGGTCCGGGCTGGGTGGCCAACGACCCGGTCGCCCAGGCGCACAAGTTCGTCGCCCAGCGCGACAACGGCACCCTGCCGGCCATGTTCATCTCCACCGGCAACGGCCTGCCCGGCCCGCACGAGTCGCTGGAGAACTGGCGTCTGCGCAACAGCATCCCGGCCCTCGCCAACCAGGCGATCGTCGGCGGCATCATCGAGGCGGCCACGCAGTACTGCACGGCCAACCTCGCCCGCCGCTTCGGCGAGCTGCAGATCCCGGCCCAGTTCGACTTCGCGCCCAACGGCACGCACTCGTGGGGCTACTGGGAGGACGACCTCAAGCAGTCCTGGCCGATGATGGCCCAGGCGATGAACGCGCGCTACGGCCCGATCTGATCGGCTGACGCGCCGGCGCCCCCGGGTCCCGGCTCCGACGGACCCCGTCCCACCATCCGAGTGGGGCGGGGTCCGTCGTCGTCCGT
>NZ_JAALEB010000212.1:0-4335 GCF_014145165.1 Dietzia sp. Cai40
CCTCCTGCCGGTCGAGGTGGACGGGCGGACCCGGTGGGCCCTGCTCGACGGGGACACCGAGGGGCTCTCCGTGACCCCCGCGACCCCCTACGACCTGTCGGCCTCCATCGGTCACGTATCCCTGCAGGACGTGCGGATCCCGGCCGACCGGATCCTCGACGGCATCACCACGGACCTCGTCCACCAGCTCTTCGTGACCCTCGCCGCCGCGGAGGCCGCCGGGGTCGCCGACTACACGCTCACCACCGCTGTCGAGTACGCCAAGATCCGCGAACAGTTCGGCCGGACCATCGGGTCGTTCCAGTCCATCAAGCACCTGGCGGCCGACATGCTCTGCCGCACCGAGCAGATCCGCGCCCTGGCGTGGGACGCCGCGTCGGCCGCCGAGGACCTGCTCGCCGAGGACTCGGAGCTGCCCGTCGCGGCGGCGGTGGCCGGGGCCCTGGCGTTCGACAACGCCGTGCGCAATTCCCAGGACTGCATCCAGATCCTCGGCGGCATCGGCTTCACCTTCGAGCACGACGCCCACTTCTACATGCGGCGGGCGGGCGCACTGCGCCAGGCGATCGGTGGTTCGGCCCGCTGGCGGCGCTCGCTGGCCGAGCTCACCCTGGCGGGCACGCGCCGACACCTCGAGATCGACCTGACGGAGGTCGAGGGTCTGGACGCCAGGCGTGAGGAGATCAGGACCCTCGTGGCGAAGGTCGCCGCGGTGTCCGGTGACGAGCGCAAGCGGGCCCTGGCCGACACGGGCCTGTTCATGCCGCATCTGCCCGAGCCGTGGGGACTGGGGGCCTCGCCCGCCGAGCAGCTCCTCATCGACGAGGAACTCGAGTCGGCGGGCGTGACCCGGCACGAGATCACCATCGGCGGCTGGGCCGTCCCGACGATCCTCCAGGCCGCGCCCGAGCACGCCGACCTGCTGGTGCGCGGCACCATGGCCGGCGAGATCAAGTGGTGCCAGCTCTTCTCCGAGCCCGGCGCCGGTTCCGATCTCGCCGCGCTGCGCGCGACCGCCGAGAAGGTCGACGGCGGGTGGAGGATCAACGGGCAGAAGGTGTGGACGTCCCTGGCGCGCGAGGCCGACTGGGCGATGTGCCTGGCCCGCACCGATCCCGACGCCCCCAAGCACAAGGGCATCACCTACTTCCTCGTGGACATGAAGTCCGAGGGCATCCGGACCAGGCCGCTGCGCGAGATCACCGGCGAGGCACTGTTCAACGAGGTCTACCTCGAGGACCTGTTCGTCCCCGACGAGTTCCAGGTGGGCCAGGTGAACGACGGCTGGAAGATCGCCCGCACGACCCTGGCCAACGAGCGGGTGGCCATGGGCGGCGGTTCCTCCCTCGGCGACGCCGCCGAGGAGATCGTCGGCCTCATCCGCGCGGCGGGGGCGGAGGACGACGCCCTGGTGCTGGACGAGCTCGGTAAGCACGTGGCCGACGGCGTGGTGGGGAGTCTGCTCGACCTGCGCACCGCCCTGCGGACCCTCTCCGGCTCCGGCCCGGGCGCCGAGTCGTCCGTCCGCAAGATCGTGGGCGTGCGCCACCGTCAGGACATCGCCGAGTTCGGACTCGAGCTCACCGGCACCGGCGGGGTCGAGTTCACCGAGCAGGGGCGCAAGTTCCTCATGGTGCGCTGCCTGTCCATCGCCGGCGGCACGGAGCAGGTGCTGCTCAACGTGGTCGGGGAACGCATCCTCGGCCTGCCCAGGGACTGATCGAACCCGTGCCCGACCCTCTCCCGACTAAGGACTGATCTGACGTGGACTTCACCCGTACCGAGACCCAGGTCGCCGTCGCCGAGGCCGTGGCCGGGGCGCTCACCACGGCCGCCCCGGCCGATGAGCTGCTCACCGCCCTGCCCAGTCGCGGTGTCGCCGACGCCGGATACGACGAGCGACTGTGGTCGGCGTTCGCCGGATCGGGCCTGCTCTCGCTGGGCCTGCCCGCGGCGCTCGGCGGCGACGACCTCTCGGTGGCCGACATCGCCGTGGTCCTCGAGGAGGTCGGCCGGTCCGGGGTGGTGATCCCCGCTCTGGAGACCCTCGGCTTCGGCGTCCTGCCGATCGTCGCCCTCGGTACCGCGGACCAGCAGAAGGCGCTCCTCGAGGGGATCGAGGACGGTCGCATCCTCACCGCCGCCCTCACCGAACCCGGGAGCCCGCTTCCGCTCGAGCCCACCGTGCGCCTCGACGGCGGGACGATGACCGGCACCGTCACCGCGGTCCGCTACGCGGCCCAGGCCCGGTCCGTCCTGGTGCCGGTGTCCACGGCCGGGGGAGCCCCCGTCCTCGTCGTCGTCGCCCCCGACGCCCCCGGGGTCACCCTTACCCCGACCCTCGGGTCGCTCGGCGTGCCGGAGTACGCGATGCGGTTCGACGCGACGCCGGTCGACGACGACGACGTGCTCCGTGGCCCGGGGGACGGAGCGGTCCTCGACGAGTTCCGACGGCTCGTCCTGTCGGCGTGCATCGCCCACGGTGACGGCCTGGTCTCCGGCGCGTTGGACATGACCGCCGACTACCTCAAGCAGCGTGTGCAGTTCGGTAAGCCGCTCGGCTCGTTCCAGGCGGTCCAGCAGGAGCTGGCCGACGTCTACATCATCTCGCGCACGCTGCACGTGATCTCCCAGTCGGTGACCTGGCGGGTCTCGGAGGGGCTCACCGGCCCGGCCGACCGGTACGCCACCGACCCGACGATCGGTGCCTACTGGCTGGCCACCGAGGGACCACGTGCGGTGCAGATCCTGCACCACCTGCACGGCGGCGTCGGGGTGGACATCACCTACCCCATGTTCCGGTACTCCTCGGCCGTCAAGGATCTGGCCCGCTTCGTCGGCGGAGGGCAGCTGCACCTGGACGACCTCGCGTCGGCGGTGGCGTCCGACCCCGTCGAGCACGTGGCCCCCGCCTCGACCGACGCCGACGCCGGTACGGCGCCGGAGGGCACCTTCATCGACCTCACCGGGGAGCAGCGGGCGCTGCAGGCCGAGCTCCGCGAGTACTTCTCCACGCTCATCTCGCCCGAGGAGGCGGCGGACATCGCCACCACCCGCCACGGCGACACCTACGCGGAGATCATCACCCGCATGGGCCGGGACGGGTGGCTGGGCGTGGGGTGGCCCACCGAGTTCGGCGGCAAGGGATTCGGCCACATCGAACAGCTGATCTTCACCAACGAGGCCACCCGCGCCGACGTCCCGCTGCCCTCGGTCACACTGCAGACCGTGGGGCCGACCCTGCAGAAGTACGGCACCGAGCTGCAGAAGGAGAGGTTCCTGCCCGGGATCCTCGACGGCTCGATCCACTTCGCGATCGGCTACTCCGAGCCCGACGCGGGCACCGACCTCGCCGCGCTGCGGACCACCGCCAGGCGGGACGAGGCCACCGGTGACTGGATCATCAACGGGCAGAAGATGTGGACCACCGGCGGCCACCACGCCGACTACATCTGGCTGGCCGCGCGGACCGGCACCCCGGACTCGCGGCACCGCGGTCTGACCATCTTCATCGTCGACACCTCCGACCCGGGGTTCTCGTTCACCCCGATCATCACCTGCGACGGCGCCCACCACGTCAACGCCACCTACTACTCGGACGTGCGCGTCCCGGCGGACATGGTGGTGGGCGAGGTCGACGGCGGGTGGAAAATGCTCACCACCCAGCTCAACCACGAGCGCGTGATGCTGGCCCCGTCCGGTCGACCGGGCGGGTACTACGACGAGCTGGTCGGCTGGGCCCGGGGCACCGGTGCCGACGGTGTCCGTCACCTGGACCGGCCCGAGGTGCGGCGCGGGCTCGCCGAGATCTTCGCGTTCGTCCGGCTCAACGAACTGCTCAACTGGCAGGTCTCCTCGGCCGGGGAGAACCCGTCGATGGGTGACTCGGCGGCGTCCAAGGTGTTCTCCACCGAGAAGATCCAGCACGTCGGCCGGATCATCGAGGAGCTGCTCGGTCGCTTCGGCGACCCCACCGATCCCGACACCGCCAGACTCCAGCGGTGGTTCGACATGATGAACAAGCGCAACGTCGTGATCACCTTCGGGGGCGGGGTCAACGAGGTCATGCGCGAACTGACCTGCATGGGCGGCCTCGGCATGCCCCGCACCGCCCGCTGACCCGACCCCCTGTCAGCACGCCCACGACCGAACGAGAAGGCACTCATGAGTGACGAGCAGGCCGCCCGCATCCTGGCCGCCGCCGAGGAGGTCCGCGCCTCCGGCGGCAGCGCGCGCCGCGCGGGCCGCGATCCCATCAACACGCCGATGATCCGCAACTGGACCGAGGCGATCGGGGACGCCAACCCGATCTACACCGACGAGGCCGCGGCCCGC
>NZ_JAALEB010000213.1:0-1169 GCF_014145165.1 Dietzia sp. Cai40
CCCGTCGGGCAGCGCCACGTGGGAGCCCGGCATACGACCCTCGCCCGAGCCGCCGCCGGCGGTCACGGTCGGCCACAGCGTCCGGCGCTTCCACGCCGTGCCGGGCACCGGGGCGTAACGGCCGGGGCCGGTGACGTAGCCGTGCAGCATCTCCACGACCTGGTCCATGTTGACCTCGTGGCCGTGGACGTACAGCTGGGCGATCGCGTGGAGCAGGGTGTCGGCCTCGGACTCCTTGCGCTTGAGCGTGTGGAGCAGGTTGGGCTCCATCAGGCCGGCGTCGAAGCACGTCGCCGCCACGGACATCGCGGCGACCGGGTTGGGCGCGAACTCCAGGAACGTCACATACCCGGCCTCGACGGCCTTGCGCACGGCGTGGGTGAACCACACCGAGTGCCGCATGCCCTTGACCCAGTACTCCTCCGCGTGGATCGGCTCGTGGCCGGCGCGGTAGAAGGTCTCCTTGTCCACGGAGGAGAACAGGCCGGAGGTGAGCTCGCGCGGCTCCAGGCCCGCGATCTCGGCGGCCAGTTCGCCCAGCAGCATGTCGACGTCGGAGGTGTGCCCGGCTCCTCGGACCTGGAGCTGACGGGCGAACTTGCCCTGCTCCTCGACCCAGGCCACGAACTCGGCGACGGGCTTGGCGCGGCCCCCGACCGTGGTGTGGGTGGGGGCGGCGTAGACCGCGGGCTCGATCGAGGCGAACTGGGGGTTGTCGGCGATGATCTGGGCGATCTCCTCGGCCGAGTACTCGACCAGCGCCATGGCGCCGGCGTCCTCGTCGGAGACCTGCTGCTCCGCGTCGCCCATGAGGCGCGAGCGGACGCAGATCACCCGCACCGCGTCCTCGAGGCTCAGTCCGCCCGCCGCGTAGGCGGCGGCGACCTCGCCCATCGAGTGACCGATCACGGCCTCCGGCTTGGCACCGAGGGCCTTGAGCGTGTCGACGAGCGCGACCTGGACGGCGAAGATGCCGACCTGCGCGTTCTCCACCTCGTAGGTGACCGAGTCGTCGAGGAACATCTCGACCATCCGGTAGCCGGCCTCGAAGTCGATGAGCTCGTCCACCGCGTCCAGGCACGAGGCGAACAGCGGGTTGGACAGGTACAGCTCCTTGGCCATCTTGCGGTGCTGGGCGCCGAAGCCCGAGAACACCCAGACGTCGCCGG
>NZ_JAALEB010000214.1:0-10987 GCF_014145165.1 Dietzia sp. Cai40
CGCTGGTGCTCGCCGGGTCCACCTCCGGGGAGGCGCCCTCGCCCTCGTCGATCACCGGGTTGTCCGGTGTTCCGGCGGGTTCGGCGACCGCGGTCTTGGCCTCGGCAGGCGTCGCGGCCTCGGCCTCGGCGGCCTCCTTCTCCGCGGACGTCATCTCGCGCTTCGGCTGCTCCAGCCATGCGGCCTCGCGGGGCTCCGGCAGACCGCCGTCGCGGGTGACGGACTCCAGCAGGAGCTGGGCCACGTCCACGACCTCGACCTGACCCTCCAGTTCGGTGCCATCGGTCTGCGCGGTGGCGCCGTCGGAGAGCATCACCCGACAGAACGGGCAGCCGGTGGCGATCTTGGTCGCCTTGGTCGACAGTGCCTCGTCGACGCGGTCGATGTTGATTCGCTTGCCGACCGTCTCCTCCATCCACATGCGCGCGCCGCCGGCGCCACAGCACATGGAGCGCTGGCCGTGGCGGGGCATCTCCGTGAGGGTCACTCCAGAACCGTCCATGAGCTCACGCGGGGCCTCGTAGACCTTGTTGTGACGGCCGAGGTAGCACGGGTCGTGGTAGGTCACGCCGCCGTCGATGGGGGCGACCGGCACGAGTCGCTTCTCCCGCACGAGACGGTTGAGCAGCTGCGTGTGGTGGACCACCTGGTAGTCGCCGCCGAAGTCGCCGTACTCGTTCTTCAGCGCGTTGAGGCAGTGGGCACAGGTCACGACGACCTTGCGCTGACCGGTGGGCACGCCGTCGAAGGCGTTGTTCATGGTCTCGATGTTCTGCTCGGCGAGCATCTGGAACAGGAACTCGTTGCCCGCGCGGCGGGCGGAGTCACCGGTACAGGTCTCACCCTGGCCCAGGACGGCGAACTTCACGCCGGCCGTGTGCAGCAGCGTGGCGACGGCCTGGGTGGTCTTCTTGGCGCGGTCCTCGAAGGCACCGGCACAGCCGACCCAGAAGAGGTACTCGGTGTCCGAGAAGTCCTCGATGTCCGAGCCGATGACCGGGATGTCGAAGTCGAGGGTCTTCATCCAGTCATCGCGGCCCGAGTTGTTTTGGCCCCAGGGGTTGCCCTTGTTCTCGAGGTTCTTGAACAGGCCGGCGAGCTCGGTGGGGAACTCCGACTCGATGAGCACCTGGTAGCGACGCATGTCGATGAAGTGATCGACGTGCTCGATGTCCACCGGGCACTGCTCGACGCAGGCGCCACAGGTGGTGCAGGACCACAGGGCCTCCGGGTCGATGATGCCGGCGGCCATCGGGTCGTCGGACACGTCGGCGGTGGTGTGGCCGACCAGCGGGCGCTGGGCCTCGAGGCGGGCGGCCTCGGGGATCCTGGCCAGCTTCTTCTCGTCCGGGTTGCCCTCGGCGTCGACGAGTCCCGTCTCCTCGCCCATCGTGGTCTTACCGCCGGCGAGCAGGTACGGAGCCTTGGCGTGGGCGTGGTCACGCAGGGCCATGATCATGAGCTTGGGGCTCAGCGGCTTGCCGGTGTTCCAGGCGGGGCACTGCTCCTGGCAACGGCCACACTCGGTACAGGTGGAGAAGTCCAGCCAGCCCTTCCACGAGAAGTCCTCGATCGCGCCCGCACCCAGGACGGGCTCGAAGTCCTCGTCCGCCTCGGTGCGCTCCTCGATCTTCTCCATGGTCAGCGCCTCGCCGTCCATGGTCATCGGCTTGAGGGCGCCCAGCGCGGTGCGGCCGTCGGCCTCGCGCTTGAAGTAGATGTTGAAGAACGCGGAGAAGCGGTGCCAGGCGACGCCCCAGGTGATGTTGCGGCCGACGACGTACAGCCAGATCATGCCGGTGAGCAGCTTGATCAGCGCGAAGATGGAGACCATGAGCTCGTTGGCCGGCAGGACCGTGGAGATGGGGCCGGAGACCCAGTCGGTCGACCAGTGGAAGTCCTGGCCTTCGGCGCGGTACAGCGCGAGCTTGCCGGCCTTGACGAAGATCATGCCCAGGCCCTCGAGGAGGACGACGGCCTCCACGAAGTACGCGGCCCTGCGGTCGGAACCGTTGAAGCGGTTGAGGCCCCGACGCTGGTTGACCTGGCGGATGATGATGAGCACGGTGATGCCGATGACGGTGCCCAGGCCGAGGAATTCGTCGAGCCCGTGGTACCACGTCTGATCCGACAGCCACGGCCAGCCGCCGCGCGGGTTGAACGTCTGGATGTAGGCCTCGAACCAGACGATCGAGCCGAGCATGAAGCCGATCATGACGAACCAGTGGAAGAAGCCGACCGACCGCTTCCTGGCCATCCGGGTGTGGGCGGCCACCTCGACGAACGTGTTCTTCATCCGTAAGAACGGGGAGCCGAACCGGTTGAAGCCGTCCTTCTGGCCCAGCAGGATGCTCCGGACCATCCGCGATACGCCGCCGATGAATGAGGCCCAAGCAAATAAACTGAGCAGGACACCGATCGTCCCGAGAGTGATGGTCACGCCTGACATGGTTCGCGGCCTTTCGTCGCACTTCTCGACGCACGAGCACCTGACGACCCCAGGGGTGCCCGTCGACGGTCTTGTCGTTAAAGGTAAGCCACGCGGGCCCCGTCCCACGAGTTGAGGTTCCCCTTAGCGGAGTGCACTCGATTCGTGGGACGGGGCCCGCGGGTCGTTCTGGATCAGTTGGTGCGCAGCGTCAGACCGGGATGCGCGGCCAGGACGTCGGAGATCGGGACCGCCGACAGGCGCGGGACGTACCCGTTCTCCCTGGCCACGGCGTCGGCGTTGGCGCAGGTCCCGGTCTCGGCGACGTTGGAGGCGCTGGAGATCCCCAGGGCCTTGTCGCCCGAGAACACGACGCCGCCGCTGTCCCCGGGGAGGGCGCAGAGATCCACCGTGAACGCGTTGGCGATGGTGCGGGAGCCGGCGACGTCGATCATCGCGCCGACCTCGGAGACGGTGCCACAGGAGAAACCGGTCCGGAACCCTGTCTTGCAGGCCTTCTGTCCGACGACCGGGTCGGCTGTGCCGGTGATCGCCTGGGTGGTGTCGGGGCCGGCGCCGACCAGGTTGGTGCGGAAGCGGTCGGCGAGCTCCGGGTCGACGGCCACGAGCGCCGTGTCGATGCCGTCGTGCTGGGTCCGCGTCATGGTGCCGAACTCCTCGCCGTCGGCGAACGCGGCGCGGGTGCCGTCGGCGCCCGCACAGTGCGCGGCGGTGACGACGACGGGCGTGCCGTCGAGCTCGCCGTTGAACCCGGTGGAGCACTCGAGGATCCCGCCCGGGACCGCGACGGAGTAGGCGGTGCCCCCGGCGATGGGGCCGGTCGGCGCGGGGCCGTCGGCGCGTGTCTGGTTCTCGGGGACCGGGGTGACGGGGTCCGCCATCGTCTGGCTCATCCCGTCGATGATCGAGCCGGTGCCGGGAGTGAGACCGGACAGGAGCTCGACGATCGTCCGCATCGGGCCCTCGGGGATGACGCCGGTCTGGTTGAGCAGGGCCAGGCTGCCGAGCGATCCGGAGTCGCCACCGGTGGCGGTCGGGCCCGGTGCGCCGGCGCGGGTCGTGGCGGGTTCGAGCCCCTGGGTGGTCGGTTCGCCGTCGGACTGGGTCCCGCCCGCCTCACTGCCGAACGGTGCGGTGTCCCACGCGGGGTCGGGGGCCTCGGTCATGTCGATCTCGGCGAGGTCCTTCAGCCGGGCGGTGAGGTTGCCCAGCTGGGCGGCCTCGCCGCCGCGGGTGGCCACGACCACGGTGTTGCGGGTGGGGTCGACCCGCACCCCGGTGACGAGCGATCGAAGGTCCTCCGGGAGGTCGTCGACGATCTTGCCCACCTGTCGCTCGCGAGCGGTGAGCTCCTCGGTGGTCAGGGCCACGTCCTGCACGGTGAACCCGGCGTCGGTGGCCTCGGCACGCAGCAGGTCGCCGGCCTCCCCGGCGACCACGCCCACCAGGCCCGTGCCCTCCTCGTCCAGCCACACGCCGCCGAAGGAGTCGCGGAACGCCTTCTCCCACCGTGGGCGGGACTCGGCCAGTCGCTCACCGATCCCGGCCTGGTCCAGGAACTGCTCGGGGGTCAGTCCGAGATCCCGGCGCAGGGCCTCGACCAGCGAGGTCAACTGCGATCCGAGGGCCGCGTCGAGGGCGGGGAGCGCCTGCGTCGTCGAGGGCGCCGTGGGGGCGGGAGCAGGGGCGGGGGCCGCGCCGGCGGGAGTCGCGGTGACGACCAGGGCCGCGGCGGCGGTGAGGACGGCGAACTTCGAGGTGGTGCGCATGGTGGCCTTCCGTGATGCACGGTGGACGACTTCAGGTCGACCAGTTGCGGCCAAGATTACGGAGATGTGATTACTGAGTCCAGTGTGACACGTGTGATTAGTGGGATTGATGTGTCATGACGCGCCGACCTGGAGTCCCGGGAAGCGGGCCGAGATCGCACCGACGGTCACCCCGACCATCAGGGGGACCGCCCCGCGCGCGGCGAGATCGGTCCGGGCCACCCCGCAGCTCGGGTAGGGCTGGTCATAACGGTCGAAGGCGTTGGAGAGGCTCGTCACGGCCACCGCCCAGGTATCGGAGAACACCACACCGCCACTGTCGCCGGCGATCGCGCACAGCTCGATCGCGACGTTCCTGACTCCACCCGGGGTCGCCGAGTCGATCCCGGACACCTTCCCGCACGTGTAACCGGTCCGCTGACCGTACTTGCACAGGATCTGCCCCCTCACCGGGGACTGAGTGCCCGACAGCGGGAGGGGGCGCGCACCGTCGGCCAGGACGTGGGAGTTCCGGAAACGGGGATCGTCCTCGGGGTCGACGGTGATCAGTGCGGCGTCGAGGGCCTCGTCGGCCTCGGTGGACGTGAACGCCCCGAGCCTCGGCGAGCCGGCGCTCTCGGAGACCGTGCCGGGCCGGAACACGGACCGCCCCGTCGCGGGGTCCGTGAAGGAACTGCAGTGGGCCGCGGTGATGTTGACGACCCGTCCGTCGCGGATTCCGTTGAACCCGAGGGAGCACCAGTTGGCGACGGTGCGGGAGGGGGACAGGACGTACATCCGGGTTCCGCCCACCATGGAGTTCGGCAGCAGGGTGCCGGGGTCCGGGATCGTGGGGCTCTGGGTGCCGGGCAGCGTCGCCGTCCCCGACCCGACCGACCCCTGGGCGGGACGGAAGCCGGCGATGCGGACGCCCGCCCCGAGGTCGGCGGGGGGAGTCGGCGCGGCCCCCGAGTCCTCCACCACCACGGTGACGTCGCCGGTGGAGGGGTCCACGTCGATCGCGGTGACCCCGTCCCGCTGGCCCGGGGGAAGGGCGTCCGCCCAGTCCTGTGCCCGCTCCGCCGTCTGGTCGAGTTGCAGGGCCGGCGTGGGTGCGGAGTACACCGTGAACCCGCGGGACCGGGCGTCGGCGATCAACGGCTCCGCCTGGTCGGCGCCCCGGACCACCGCGACCTGGCCGGCGGCTCCGACGATCCTGACGCCGGCGAAGGCCTCGGGGAACCGGACGGTGTAGTCGTCCGAGGCATCGGCCAGGCGGTCGGCCAGGACGGACTGGGTCCGGAAGCCGGCCGGGGTGGTGCCGGCCTCCGCGAGCGCGTCCTCGAGGGACTCGTGCACGATCGCGGGCGTCGCGCGGGAGTCGTCCACCGCCGGGGCGCCGTCGCGTGGCTGGGCCTGGACGGCGATCGGAGCCGCGACCACGACCACGGCGACGAGGGCGCCGATACTCCAGGTGCGGCGGCGGGGGAGGTGGCGCATGGGGTCACTGTTCCTATCGGGACGGGAAGGGAACCGGCCGGGTCCGTGACCGTAGATCGTATGGCCGGATCCACGTCCGCGGGGAATTTCGCCCGGGGTGGTCCGCCGCGGGTCCGGGCGCGGCCTGGATCGGTGGTGGAAGCGGACAGACGCTAGGCTGCGGCACGGCGGCGACGCGGTTCCGGCCGTGACACCGGCCTGCGGAACCTCGGTCCGAGGTGTCGCCCGAGGCGGGTGGTCCGCGTACAC
This sequence comes from Dietzia sp. Cai40, assembly GCF_014145165.1. Classification (NCBI taxonomy): domain Bacteria; kingdom Bacillati; phylum Actinomycetota; class Actinomycetes; order Mycobacteriales; family Dietziaceae; genus Dietzia; species Dietzia sp. Cai40. Next base: position 5,947 of record NZ_JAALEB010000214.1, read on the forward strand.
GTAGTCCCCAGCCCTCACGCCGCAGCCCTCATATCGCCCCCAGACCGCAGCCCCTGACCGGAGGTCCCATGTCCGACGCCGACGCCGCACTGCACGATGCGCTCGAGTCCGTGGTGGCCCGCAACCCCGGGCAGAAGCTCTTCCGGCAGGCCGTGCACGAGGTGCTCGAGTCGCTCGCCCCCGTGGTCGCGCAGCATCCCGAGTACGTCGAGGGCGGGATCCTCAAGCGGATCGTCGAACCCGAACGAGTGGTGTCCTTCCGCGTGCCGTGGGTCGACGACTCGGGAGTGATCCAGGTCCAGCGCGGCTTCCGGGTCCAGTTCAGCTCCGACCTGGGTCCGTACAAGGGTGGTCTGCGGTTCCACCGGTCCGTCGACGAGGACACCCTCAAGTTCCTCGGCTTCGAGCAGGTCTTCAAGAACGCGCTCACGGGCCTGGGGCTGGGAGGTGGCAAGGGCGGCTCCGACTTCGACCCCCACGGTAGGACCGACGGCGAGGTGATGCGCTTCTGCCAGTCGTTCATGGCCGAACTCGCCCATCACATCGGGGCGGACCTGGACGTGCCCGCCGGGGACATCGGCGTGGGCGGCCGCGAGATCGGCTACCTGTACGGCCAGTATCGGAAGATCACGGGCCGGAACGAGGCGGGGGTGATCACCGGCAAGGGGATCGGCTACGGCGGGTCCTGGGCGAGGACCGAGGCCACGGGCTACGGGCTCGTCTACTACGTCCGCGAGATGCTCCGCGAGACCGACTTCAGCCTCGACGGCTCCCGCGTTGTCGTCTCCGGGTCCGGGAACGTGGCCCTCTACGCGGCCAGGAAAGCCACGCAACTCGGAGCCACCGTCGTGGCCTGCTCCGACAGCTCCGGGTACGTGGTCGACGAGAGGGGCCTCGACCTGGACCTGCTCGCCGACGTCAAGGACGTCCGACGCGAGCGGCTCTCGGTCTACGCCGAGGAGCGGGGTGACTGCGAGTTCGTCGAGGGGCGTTCGGTGTGGGAGGTGAAGTGCGACATCGCACTGCCCTGCGCGACGCAGAACGAGCTCGACGGCGACGCCGCGCGGACCCTGGCGGGCAACGGGTGCCGCCTGGTGGCCGAGGGGGCCAACATGCCGTGCACCGAGGAGGCCGTCGAGGTGATCCGCGAGAAGGGCATCCTGTTCGGACCCGCCAAGGCCGCGAACGCGGGCGGTGTGGCCACCAGCGGGTTGGAGATGCGCCAGAACGCCGGTCGGCTGCAGTGGGACTTCGAGCGCGTCGACTCCGAGCTCGACCGCATCATGACCAACATCTATGCCACCACGGCCGCGACCGCCGAGGAGTACGGGATGCCCGGCGACCTGGCGGCCGGGGCCAACATCGCCGGCTTCCGCCGCGTCGCGGACGCGATGCTCGCGCAGGGCGTCATCTAGCTCAGGTCGTCCGTTCCCCAGTCGGGAAGAGCGTTCCGCACGCATCGCCCGAGAGGCGGGTGTGCGGAACGGTCTTGTCGTTGAGGATGCGTGCGGGCGTGCGGGCGTGCGGGCGTGCGGGCGCGCGGGCGGGCGTGCGGGTGCGCGGGCGCGTGGATGGGCGCCAGGGCGAATTGAGTCAGGTGGACGCAGGTTTCCGCGTGATCTGGATCACCCCGGGAATGGATCGGGCCGGTCCCCAGTTGTACAGGGCGTCAAACCTCAGCGATCCGGACTCAACTTGGGTTGACGGCGCCACCGCCGAGAGGCAGGGTGGAGTCACTGATCCGAGCCTTGAGCCGGGTCTGCTGAACAACAGAGTTTCGGACCACCCCCCGTCCGCGCGGTAACGGCGCGGAGAGAAGGAGAACATCATGGGACGTGCAGTCGGTATCGACCTCGGCACCACCAATTCCTGCGTCGCCGTCCTCGAGGGCGGCGAGGCCAACGTGATCGCCAACGCCGAGGGGTCGCGCACGACCCCGTCGGTGGTCGCGTTCGCCAAGAACGGCGAGGTCCTCGTGGGCCAGCCGGCCAAGAACCAGGCGGTCACCAACGTCGACCGCACCATCCGCTCGGTCAAGCGCCACATCGGCACGGACTGGAAGTCGGACTCGATCGACGGCAAGAACTACACCCCGCAGGAGATCAGCGCGCGCACGCTCCAGAAGCTCAAGCGCGACGCCGAGTCCTACCTCGGTGAGGAGGTGACGGACGCCGTCATCACCGTCCCCGCCTACTTCAACGACGCCCAGCGTCAGGCCACCAAGGACGCCGGCCAGATCGCCGGCATGAACGTCCTGCGCATCGTCAACGAGCCCACCGCGGCCGCATTGGCGTACGGGCTGGACAAGGGCGACAAGGAGCAGACCATCCTGGTCTTCGACCTCGGTGGCGGTACCTTCGACGTCTCCCTGCTCGACATCGGCGACGGCGTCGTCGAGGTCCGGGCGACCTCCGGTGACAACCACCTCGGTGGTGACGACTGGGACCAGCGGATCGTCGACTGGCTCGTGGACAAGTTCAAGGCGCAGAACGGCATCGACCTCACCAAGGACAAGATGGCGCTGCAGCGTCTGCGTGAGGCCGCCGAGAAGGCGAAGATCGAGCTGTCGAGCGGTCAGTCCACCTCGATCAACCTGCCGTACATCACGGTCGACGCGGACAAGAACCCGCTCTTCCTCGACGAGACGCTGTCGCGCTCGGAGTTCCAGAAGATCACGCAGGACCTGCTCGACCGGTGCCGCAAGCCGTTCCAGGCCGTCATCAAGGACGCCGGGATCGCCGTGTCTACCATCGACCACGTGGTGCTCGTCGGTGGCTCGACCCGCATGCCGGCCGTGTCCGACCTGGTCAAGGAGCTGACCGGCGGCAAGGAGCCCAACAAGGGCGTCAACCCGGACGAGGTCGTCGCCGTGGGCGCCGCGCTGCAGGCCGGCGTGCTCCGCGGCGAGGTCAAGGACGTGCTCCTGCTCGACGTGACCCCGCTGTCGCTGGGCATCGAGACCAAGGGCGGCGTGATGACCAAGCTCATCGAGCGCAACACGACCATCCCCACCAAGCGGTCGGAGACCTTCACCACGGCCGACGACAACCAGCCGTCGGTGCAGATCCAGGTGTTCCAGGGTGAGCGCGAGATGGCGGCGCAGAACAAGCTGCTCGGCTCGTTCGAGCTCGCCGGTATCGCCCCCGCGCCGCGTGGCGTGCCGCAGATCGAGGTCACCTTTGACATCGACGCCAACGGCATCGTCCACGTGACCGCCAAGGACAAGGGCACCGGCAAGGAGAACACGATCATCATCCAGGACGGCTCCGGCCTGTCCAAGGAGGAGATCGACCAGATGATCAAGGACGCCGAGGAGCACGCCGCCGAGGACCACAAGCGTCGCGAGGAGGCGGACGCCCGCAACCAGGCCGAGTCCACGATCTACCAGACGGAGAAGTTCGTCTCGGAGAACGAGGACAAGATCCCGGCCGACAAGAAGGAGTCGCTCCAGGCCGCGATCGCCGACGCCAAGACCGCCCTCGAGGGCTCGGACGTCGACGCCATCAAGTCCGCGGTCGAGAAGGTCAACACCGAGGCGCAGGCCGTCGGCCAGGCCATCTACGAGGCCTCCGCGGCCGAGGGTGCCGAGGCCGGCGACCCCACCTCCGCGGGGTCGGTTGACGACGACGTGGTCGACGCCGAGGTCGTGGACGAGGACGAGCCGAAGGGGGACGACAAGTGACGGACGCGACCGGAATTCCTGATCCCGGCGACCCGGAGGCCACCGACGAGGAGGCGGTGGACGAGAAGTTCGTCCAGGACGCCCCCGTCGCCCCCGAGGCCGAGATCGTGGCCGAGGGCGCGGCCGGCGTCGACCCGGACGAGGTCGAGGCGGCCGCAGAGGACGACGAGACAGTCAGGGGTGAGTTCCAGTGACCACACCACACGCTGACGGTCCGGAGACGGACAAGGCCGCCTGGGCGGGCGGTGACGCGCAGGACGTGGCCGCCGCGCAGGCGGTGGATGACAAGACCGGCGCCGCTCCGTCGGAGGCGGTGGAGGGCGAGATCGTCGAGGACGACCCCGCCCCCACCACCGACGGCGCCGCCGGCGACCGGTCGTCCGACGACGACGCCACGTCGGCGCTGCAGGCGCAGCTCGACGAACGGACGGCGGACCTGCAGCGCGTGTCGGCGGAGTTCGCCAACTACCGCCGCCGCGTCGAGCGGGACCGACAGGCCATCATCGACACCGCCAAGGGCTCGGTCCTCACCGAGCTCCTGACGATCGTCGACGACCTGGAGCGGGCACGGGCGCACGGGGACCTGGAGGAGGGGCCGCTCAAGGCCTTCGCCGACCGGGTCCACGCGGTCCTGGCCTCCCAGGGGGTCGAGTCCTTCGGCGAGGAGGGGGACGCGTTCGACCCGTCCGTGCACGAGGCCGTGCAGGACGAGTCGGAGGGTTCCGAGCCCGTGCTGGGCACGATCCTGCGCAAGGGCTATCGCCACGGCGAGCGGACCCTGCGGTCGGCGATGGTCACCGTCCGCTGATCCGCTCGTCCTCCACCGCCGCCGGTGTGCGGTCACCCGCACACCGGCGGTCGAGGTGGAAAAGTGAGACTTCGGGTAAGTAGGAACTGATCAGGAACCGATAGGGAAAGGAGGCGTCTGGTGAGTCAGCGCGAATGGGTCGAGAAGGACTACTACGCCGAACTGGGCGTCTCCAAGTCCGCCACGGCGGACGAGATCCGCAAGGCGTACCGCAAGCTCGCGAGCGACAACCACCCGGACAAGAACCCGGGGAACAAGGCCGCCGAGGAGAAGTTCAAGCGGGTCGGCGAGGCCAACAGCGTCATCGGCGACCCCGCCAAGCGCAAGGAGTACGACGAGTTCCGGGCGCAGGTGTCCTCCGGCGGGTTCGGCGGCTTCGCGCCTCCCGGTGGGGGCCGATACACCACCACCGGCGGTGACTTCGACATCGGCGACCTCTTCGGAGGGGCCGCGGGTGCGGGCGGAGCCGGTGGGGCCGGGGGCTTCTCCGATCTCTTCGGCGGCCTGTTCAACCAGGGCGGCGGCCGCGGCGGCGGGGCCGGCGCGGGCCG
>NZ_JAALEB010000215.1:0-5625 GCF_014145165.1 Dietzia sp. Cai40
CCGCCGACCCGGTTCTGGTGCCCGAGCGCCTCTGGCGGGCGCTGGAGCGCCGGCACACCGAGGCCGTCGACTCGCTGACCACCGACCACCTCGAGCGTCGACGACGAGGCGAGCCGCACCCGGTCGCGGACTTCCTGTTCACCTACTACCGGACGAGCGTCGCCACCGTCCGACGCTGGCATCCCGGCCCGGGGATCATCCTGGAGAACGCCCACCTGACCGAACGGGCGCAGTGGCGCCACTACGAGCGGACCTCCCTGCACGGTCGGTCCGGACTGATCGTGGATCCCACGTCCGTCCTGTCCCGATGCGGCCCCCGCCTGTCCCGCGCGCGCGAGATCGTCGAGGCCACCGCGTCCAGGCCGGGCGCACTGGGTTGTTTCGGCCTTCACGAGTGGGCCATGCTCTACCGGGGAGGCGACGATGCCGTTCGTCATCCCCGGGTGCCCCTCCGGGTATCTCAGCCACTGATCGACGACGTCGTCGACGGATCCCGGCTGCGGTGCACCCACTTCGACGCCCTCCGGTTCTTCACCGAGGCCGCCGTCCCCCTCAACAAGGACGTCCTCACCCGCGCCGAACAGGTCCGCAACGAGCAACCGGCCTGCCTGCACGCCGGTATGGATCTCTACTCGTACGTGGTGGACATGGAGGCCGGCGCCCCCGGCGAGCTCCTGGTGGACACGTTGGCCGCGGCCTTCGACGCCCGCGAGGTCGACATGCGGTCCTCGCCCTATGACCTGTCCGCCTGGGGACTCGACCCGATCCCGGTGGAGTCCCCCGAGGGACGAGCGGTCTTCGTCGCCCACCAGCGCGGATGGGTCGCGCGGACACAGGGGCTCCGCGCCCGGTACCTGGAGGCGGCGCGGGCCCTGGAGTCGACGAACCCCACCTGCCCGGCCGGCGCCGGACGACCGCCGGTCAGGCGGCAACCGCCCCGAACAGCCGCTGGGCCACCTCGGTGATGACGCTCCCGAGCTCGGCGTAGGCGTCGTCACCGGCCGTGGCCGTGCGGAGCACCAGACCCATCGTCCGGCCCGGTGCGGGCTCGACGAACCTCGCGACCCCGATGCCGGGGTCGCGGCTCTCGGACACCACGGCCGACTCCGGCACGATCATCACCCCCAGCCCCCCGGCGACGCACCTCACCGCGGTGGTCAGGGACGCCGCCCGCGACCCACCACGACCCAGGATCGGAGCCGAGACCCGCCGGCACAGGTCGACGGTCTGGTCACGGAGGCAGTGCCCCTCGTCGAGCATCAGCAGTGGGAGATCCACGAGGGCCTCGAGGGAGAGGCCCTCCTGCCCGGCGAGCGGGTGGTCGGCCGGGACGAGGAGAGCGAACGGTTCGGTGTACAGGGGCATACCGATGGCACCCGCGGCATCGGTGGGAAGGGCCATGATCGCGACGTCGATCGCCCCCGAGCGCAACTGCTCGAGCAGTCTGGCGGTCTGATCCTCGACGATCCGTGGCCGCAGATCCGGGAAACGCTCGGTCAGGGCGGGCAGCAGCCCCGGCAGGAGGTAGGGCGCCGCCGTGGGGATCACACCGATGCGGACGTCGCCCGACAGCGGCCCCCCGCTACCGGCGGCGATGTCGGCCACCGCGTCCATCGCGCCCACCGCGGCCCGTGCGAACGGGAGGAGCTGGTGCCCGACCGGTGTGACGAGCACCGTCCTGGTACTCCGTTCGACCAGGTGAACCCGGAGTCCCTCCTCCAGAGTCGCCAGGGCCTGGGAGAGCGACGGCTGGCTCATTCCCAGCTCCTCAGCGGCACTGCGGAAGTGGAGACGCTCCGCGACAGCGAGGAACACCCTGAGCTGGGTCACGCTCGGAACGAACCGCTGATTGGCCATGTCGATGAGTGTAGGACGATCAATAGCCCCACGTCGATGATTATTCACCCTCCCCTATGGGTGATCTTCACCTCATTAGGCTTTACCTCTCACTGCGCGTCGGGCATAGTCTCCCCTGCCCGTTCAAGAACGGCCCATAACCCAGGAGGATCACATGGCACTTCTCACCATCGGCGATCAGTTCCCCGACTTCGAGCTCACCGCACTCAAGGGCGGCGACCTCCAGCAGGTCAACGCCCAGCAGCCCGAGGACTACTTCGAGACGCTCACCAACCAGTCGTACGCCGGCAAGTGGCGGGTGATCTTCTTCTACCCGAAGGACTTCACCTTCGTCTGCCCCACCGAGATCGCCGCGTTCGGCAAGCTCGACGAGGACTTCCAGGACCGCGACACGCAGGTCCTCGGTGGCTCGATCGACAACGAGTTCGCGCACTTCAACTGGCGCGCGACCAACGACGAGCTCAAGGGTGTCCCGTTCCCGCTCCTGTCGGACATCAAGCACGAGCTGATCCGCGCGCTCGGTGTCGAGAACGCGGACGGGGTCGCCGACCGCGCGACCTTCATCGTCGACCCGGACAACGTCATCCAGTTCGTCTCGGTGACGCCTGATGCCGTCGGCCGCAACGTGGACGAGGTCCTCCGTGTCCTCGACGCCCTCCAGTCGTCCGAGGTCTGCGCCTGCAACTGGCAGAAGAACGACCCGACGAAGAACATCAACAAGATGGACATGCTGCAGGAGGGCATCAAGTGACCATCGAGAACCTGAAGTCCGGGCTCCCTGAGTTCGCGAAGGATCTCAAACTGAACCTCGGCTCCCTGGCGCGCTCGACAGAGCTGTCGCCGCAGCAGCTGTGGGGGACCTTCCTGGCCACCGCCGCGGCGACCCGGTCCGAGACCGTGCTGTCCGAGATCGCCGACGAGGCGCGCGAGCACCTGTCCGACGAGGCGTTCAACGCCGCCCTCGGTGCTGCGTCCATCATGGCCATGAACAACGTGGCCTACCGCGCCAAGGAGTTCCTGGGAGACGACTACGCCCAGGTCCGCATGGGCCTCCGGATGAACATCATCGCGAACCCGGGTGTGGAGAAGGCCGACTTCGAGCTCTGGTCCATGGCCGTCTCGACGATCAACGGCTGCGAGAACTGCACCGCCGCGCACGATGACGTCATCCGCAAGGAGGGCATCACCAAGGAGCAGGCCTGGGAGGCGGTCAAGATCGCCGGCACCGTGGCCGGCGTCGCACAGGCTGTCGAGATCCACGCCAACATCTGACACCCTCGTCCGGTCAACGGACCCGGAGCCCCGTCGACATCGTCGACGGGGCTCCACGCATTTCCCCGCCCCGACCGTCGAGTTGGCACTCCCCAAAACGCCCGGACAGGACTAGGTTCGGAGCCAGGCAGGTGGAAGAATCTTTCACACCGACGCGAAGAGATCTGGAGATGCCATGACCACCGGAGGTACCCCGTCAGGAGACGGGAACCCGAACGATCCGACCGGCACCGGCGCCGCCCAACAGAACTGGGGTGGACAGCAGTACGGCGGACAGGGGGACGCACAGGGATTCGGCCAGGAGCCCTATCCCGGACAGGGCTACGGCCAGGAGGGCTACGGCCAACAGGCTTATGGCCAGCAGGGATCCGGAGGGCAGGGCTTCGGCCAGCAGCCGTACGGTGACCACGGTTACGGGGCGGGGTACCCCCAGTCCGGCCAGGGGGGCGGGCCGGTGATGACGGGCAGGGTGTCCGCCACCGACGCCATCGGCGCCGGCTGGCAGATGTTCAAGAACAACCCGCTGCCGTGGGTTCTGGTCACGTTGGCGATGTTCCTCGCCAACGGGCTCGCGAGTTCGATATCCAACTCTCAGTCGGCGTCGGTGGCGTTCCTGGGCTCGATACTGGCGATCGCCGTGAGCTTCCTGTTCCAGGCATTCATCATCCGGGGAGCCCTCCTCGAGGTGGACGGGCACAAGCCGGAGATCGGCGACTTCTTCAAGTTGCAGAACTTCGGGGCGTTCGTCATCGCCGCGATCCTCGTGGCGATCGCGACGTCCATCGGGTTGATCCTCCTCATCATCCCCGGCATCGTGATCGCGTTCTTCCTGTACTGGACCCTCCACTTCGTCGTGGACCGCAACATGACCGCGATCGACGCCATGAAGTCCAGCGTCAACGCGATCAAGTCCGACGCGGGAAACCTGTTCGCTCTCGCGGTGCTCAACATCCTCGTCGTCGTGGCAGGTTTCCTCGCCCTGTTCGTCGGGCTCCTCATCGCGATCCCCGTGGCCACCCTGGCCTCGGTGTTCGCCTACCGCACCATCACGGGCCCGAGCGAGTTCTCGCGGATGGCGACGAGCACGATCTGACCACCGCGTCACTCGCGCTCGCGGCTGACGGACACGAGCTGGGCAGACGACGGCCCCCGGCGAACTCGCCGGGGGCCGTCGTCCATCCGAGGTGATGCCGTATCGGTCGTGCGTGTCAGTCGTGCGTGGTGGGTTCCCGGGCCTCCGCGGGCTCCCTCTCGTAGACCATCGCGCGCCGCACCGCCCAGATCGTCGCCGCGAACGCCAGCAGCGCGAGCGGCCAGCCCATCGCGATGCGGGCGGCCCCGAGCCAGTTGACCTCGTCGTTCAGGTAGAGCGCGTACTGCAGCACTGCGCGTATCGCGAAGAGCCCTGCCCAGATCCACGTGGCGACGGCGTACCACCGACGCGCTTTCGGGTGACGGCGCCAGGACATCCCTTTTCCGTCGAGCAGGCCCCAGATCACCCCGACGAGTGGCCACCGCGCGAGCGCGGACAGGGCGAACACCCCGCCGTACACCGCCTGCGTGATGATCCCGTAGAGGAAGTATCCCTTCGCGCTCCCGGTGCGCCAGGCGATCAGGACACCGATCGCGACCCCGAAGAAGCCGGAGATCGCCGGCTGGGGGTTCTCCCGTCGGACCAGTGACCACGCCAGCATGGCGACCGCCACCCCGAGCGCCGCCCAGATCGCCACCGTCAGTCCCCAGAAGCCGTTGACGGGGACGAAGGTCAGGATGGGGATCGACGAGTAGACCAGGCCGCGGACGCCACCCATCTGCTCGAGCAGCGAGGCGTCCGGGTCACCGAACGCGGACTTCCGCTTACCTCCCGCGCTCTCCGGGGGCACTTCTCCGGTGGACTGCTCGCCGGCCCGCTCAGACTCGGTCACACTTCTCCTCCGCGTGTAGCGCCCGGTTGCCCACTGAGCAATTCGTAACGTGGATTGAACATGACCTTCTGGCCGGACCGGACGCCGATACGCCCGGTCACCTTGACGAAGCGGCCGGTGTCGATACCCGGGATCGAACCACGTCCCAGCCAGCACACGTCCACCGCACCCGTACCGTCGTACACCTCGGCGGTCACCCCGAGGAACCGCTCTCCCCCTCCGGAAAGGACTGTGCGCACGCGCCCGGCCAGGGTGACCATCTGCCCTCTCCGGGCGTCCTCGACGGGCGAGCAGCCGATGCCCTGAACCGCACCGGCCAGGTCCACCGCGTCGAGCGACTCGAGCGGCGCGGTCAGCCGAGCCGAGAGACCACGGAACATCCGGGTGACGGGCATGGCTCCCCTCTCAGCGCGTCGGTCGGTCAGAGATCGTCGGTGGAGCGGAGCCGGTCCATGGCGCTGCCGTCCCTGCGGGGCCGGGACTCCGGCTGCCGAGGCTGTTCCCGGGTGGGGGTCGGGCTCGGGGCCGGGGCCGGTGTTCCCGCCGCCGGGGCCGGCTGGCCCTGGGGCCG
>NZ_JAALEB010000216.1:0-20729 GCF_014145165.1 Dietzia sp. Cai40
GGCGTGGGCTCCCGGAGCCGCCGGCCGGGTGGTGTGCGCGGGTGACGAGACCGCGGCGCCGGCCCTGCTGTCCATCGCCGGGGAGCTGGCCGCGGAGCCACGGGGGACGAGAGAGGTCCGGATCGTCCTGGAGTTGCCGACACCGGCCGACGTGCGCGCGCTGTCGGCCGAGGCGCCGGAGACCGTCACCCTGCTCTCGCGGTCCGGTGAGCGGGGACACGCGCTCGTCCATCACCTCGGCGGAGTGTTGGGCGTGGGTCAGGGATGCGTCGAGTCGGTCCTCGACGGGCGCCGTCCCGCCGAGCGGGAATGGCAGACGGCCACCACCGTCTCCGCCGGGGACCCGTATGTGTTCCTGGCCGGGGAGGCTGGGCTGGTCCGCGCGATGCGCCGCCTCGCCGTGGACGGCGCCGGGATCCCCAAGGGGGCCGTGTCGTTCATGGGCTACTGGCGCAGGGGTGCGGCCGAATCCTGAGCGCTCGGGCGGATCAGGTCGTCTCCGGGCCCTCGTCGGGCGCCGGGTACGACGGATCCCGCAACGCGCCGAGCAGACGCGGATACCGCGATCCGGGCAGGCGGTTCCCCACCGGATCGAAGTGCAGGTTCTCGTCGTCGTCCTCCCAGGTGTCCACCGTCACACGCCCGAGGGTCTCCCATCTGCCCAGCGGAGTGGCGTGCTGGAGGGTCCACGTGCCGCCGTCGCCTGTCGGGATGGCGGCCAACAACAGCTGCCGCCCGGCGACCCTGACGGGGAACATCGAGGTCATGGTGCGGCCGGTCGTGCGCCATCCCGTGGTCAGTACGTAACGACTGATCGGACCCAGGCCCGTGCTCGCGAGCAGGATGTCGACGGGGCGGTCGGCGTGGATGCGGATGGCCATCCCGCCGATGTCGGGGACGACGTCCGGCAGACCCACGGCGCGCGAGAAACGGATCGTCGCCGGCCACCTGCCCGTGATGTCCAGGAGCGGTGAACCGGTTCGGCCGACCCCGGTCACGCTCAGGGTCGCCTGGGCGACGATGCCCTTGGGGTGCAGGGCCTTGGGTCGTGCCAGGCGCGTCACCGCCGCCGCGACCCCGAAGACCGAACCGAGAAGACCCGCGACGGGGGACGAGCGCACGGCCACCTCCGCGGAAGCCTCCGGGCGACGGTCGACTGGGGCGTGGGCGGAGGTGCCGCGGGCGGTTCTCCGATGGGTGCGGGGCATGATCCCAACGATACTCAGCGCCGCGTCTCACACAGCGGCGCTACGTGCAGTGCTCGACCGACCGCGCCTCGTCCGCACCGCCGCGCCGACCGCGCCCCGCCGACCCCGCCCCGCCGAGTGGTCGATTCCGATCGCGTTTGCGCAGGGCGAATTCTCCCGCTCGGCGTACTTGCGACCACTCGCCGAAAAGGGTGGACTCGGCCCCGGAGTTAGGCGCGCCGATTGATCCAGTCATCGACCCTGCGGGCGACGCGACCCGATCACCGCAACTCACCTCGTCGCGTGAAGCGTTCAGAAGATGGTGATCGAGTGGTGGGTCCGCGGACTGCCCTGACGACCCCAGGGGACCTGGCCGACGGTGTCCGGGCTCAGCTCCACACTGCGTGGAGGCGCGGGAGCGCCCAGTCCCAGGGGATGCGCTCCTGCTCGAGCCGGAGGTCCCCGCCGGTCGTCAGCGCCTCGAGCGCGTCGAGCTCATCCGGTGTGAGGCGCGATGGCGCGGCCCGGGTCGGCGAGGGGTCGGGCACCGCATACTCGCGCCATGCGTCCAGGGTCTCGGTGTCCATGAGAACGCTCACGGCGTGCGGGGCGTGATGGCGTAGACGGTCGAGGATCGCGAAGCCGTGCGAGTCGAGGTCGCCCCAGTACGCGATGTGAGCGCGGAGTGCCCAGGGCAGGGCGGCGACGGCGTCGACCGCGAACCCCCGGCCGAACAACGCGACGGTCTCGGGGAGGTCCGGCAGGGCGAGGAAGGTGGTGAGGTTCTCGACGACGACGAGGTGAGGCGGTCCCCCCGAGGTACGCCACAGTGTGGCGAGCTGATCGACCGGGCTCTCGACGTCACGCAACGGGAACGCGATGTCCGGGTCAAGCACCCGCATGCGGATGCGGACGTCCGGGCCCAGCAATCCCAGCCCGGTGGCCGTCCCGCGGACCGCGTCGTCGACGCCGGCCCGAGCGGCGTCGAGCACAGCCTCGACCACCCGGGTTCGGTTCTCGATCCACTTGGTGTCGACCCCCGGCACCGCGATCTCGCGGGCGCGACGCCCGGCGGTGGGGTTCGCGAGTGCCCAGCGGCACACTGCCAGGAGCTGGTCGAACGCGCCCTCCTCCCAGTCCTCCCAGGTGGCCGAGGTCTCTGCGGCGGCGCGGCGCAGCATGGAGTGATCGGGCCCGAGGTCGATGATCCGGAGCGTGCGGTTCAGCAGCCGAGCCCACCGCGACGCCCGGTCCGCGATGTGGGCGATGGTGTCGGCGCCGACCACTTCAACGCGTTGCGGGAGCGGTACGACCCCGAACCCGGGCAGGCGGCGGTCCGCCCAGGTCAGCCGGACATCGGGTCCTCCATGGGTGCTCTCGAACTCGCGCCATCGCCTGATCCACGCCGCTGTCCCACTGGGGTCTTCGGCTGCGTTCGCGGCGGTCGGCGGCGCCGTGCTGAACCGGACGACCTCGGCGTCCCCGCCGAAGGGGTCGGCGAGCCACCGACGGTGGACCCGGGCGAACCGGGTGGCACACGCGGCCGTCAGTTGGTCTGGGTCGCGCGGCTCCGAGCGGGTAGCCACCATCAGGCCTCGTCCCAGGTGACGCGCTCGATCCGGGAGTGGCTGCCGTCGTCGTTGCCCACCACCACGAGTCCGCCGATGTACGGCTCGAGGGTCTGCAGGAGCTTGAGCGGGGTGGCCAGGACCATGTGGAAACCGAAGTCGGTGAACACGTCCATCGCCCGACGCGTGTACTCGGGATCGGCGCGGTCGAACGCCTCGTCCAGAACGACCGTCCCGTAGCCGGGGACGTCGGCGTCGATGTCGGCCAGCTGGAAGCGCAGCGCCGCGGCGAGGCAGAAGAACACCAGCTTCTGCGCCTGTCCGCCGGACAGCCCGGACGAGGAATCGTGGTAGTTGGTCGGGGCGCCGTCGGCGTCGATCTCGATGCCGATGAACCCCACGTGCTTGCGGGTGTCCAGCACCGTCTGCCGCCAGCGACGGTCGCCGGCGTCCGCCGACCCGAGCTTGTCGAGCAGACGTGACATCACGGCGAAACCCGCCTCCGCGGCGTCCACGGTGCGGCTGTCGAGTGCGCCGGTCAGGGCCGTTTCCAGGTCACCGAGGAAGTCGGTGACGGTCTCCGAGCGCCGGTCCCGCACCTCGATCTGCAACCAGCGTCCCGACTGGAATTCCGATCGATGAAGGGACTCGTTGACGGGTCGGATCTTGGCTTCGATCTCCGACCGGGCCCGGCGGATGCGGCGGGCGAGCTCGCCCAGGTTGCGGGTCTGCATCTCGCCGATGAGGCCGAGGAAGCGTTCCTCGAAATCGGCTAACCTGTCCCGCCGCAGGCGGACGAGCACCTCCACCGCCTCACCGACGAACTCCGGGTCCGACTTGAGGTCGGCCTTCATCGTGGGCCAGATCTCGAGATATGAGGTGAGGATCGCCGTGATGCGCCGGTGGATGCGGTCGCGCTCGGTGGCGGTGGCCGACTGCTCCACCGCGATCGCGCGTTCGGCCCGCTGACACACGTCCTGCACGTTGTCGGCCGTCAGCCTGCGTGTGGCGGCGGACAGGCGCGCGCGGATCCGGTCGGCGGCGTCGGGATCGGCAGCACCGTGGGACTCTTCGGAGGCACTACGCTCGGCCAATTGCGCGAGGCGTGCCTGCAGCCCGGCGACGTGGTTCGCCGCGACTGCTCGGTCACCGGTGGCCGCATCGTATGTCGATTGCGCCCGCGACTGGAACTCCTCGGCATCACGTAGTTCCCGCTCCATCTCGGCAACCTCCGGGTGCGCCTCGCGCCACCGGTCGAGCCGCTCTCGGGCGTCGTCGGCCCGTCGTTGGGCGGTGGTCGAGTCGATCTCCTCCCACCGCAGTCCGCGGAGCGCAGCTCCCGCCTGCTGCCGGGAGCGTCGATCGGCGTCGAGGTTCTCCAGCGCCGCCCACCGGCACTCCGCGGAGTCGATCCGGGACTGGATCTGATCGCGCCGAGCGGTGAGCGCCTCCACCTTGGCGTCGTTGAGACCACCCAGCTGGAAGACCGCCGGATCGTCGATGCTGCGTCGGTCGTCCTTCTCGAACCTCCGACCACGCTTGATGAGGCCGTGCAGGGTGACCGCCCGCTCCAGGGCGCCCAATTCGTCGGAGGACTCGACGCAGGTCAGGTCGAACTCGCTCGCGAGTCGACGACGCATCCACTGCTGGAACGGACCGGGGGCGGGCTCCATCTTTCGGACCAGGCTGTCCGGGCCGGTCCTCTTGGCAGGCGAGTCATCGGTGGTGTCGACGACCTCGTAGACCAGCCGAATGCCCAGATGCGTGTCGTTGACCGCGCGCGTGACCGCGGCGCGGAGATGGTCGGGGACGAGCATCGTCCGCGCGAAGCCGGAGAGCACCCGTTCGGCTGCCGGCCGCCACCTCGCATGCTCGGAGGACACATCGAGCAACTCGCCCGCGAACGGGAGTTCGCGGGGATTGGCCCCAGCCGCACGACAGACCAGGTCCCGCGCTGCCAAGAGGCGCGAATCAATGTTCGAGCGGTGACGGAGCAGCGCCTGGAGGTCGGCCGTCACACGGGCGAGGGTGCTCGACTCCTCGTTGAGGTCCCCGGCGACCTCGCGGAGCTTCTTCCGATCACGCGCTCGCTCGGCTTCCTGGTCCGCGTCGTCCCGGTCGAGCCTGGCGAGGAGGACGGCGAAGTCCTCGGCGGTGGCCGGAAGTGTGCCGCCGAGTCGCTCGAGCTCCGTGGCCGCCCGTTCGCGACGGGAGGTCACCGACGTTGCGTGGTCGAGCGCGCGGCCCAGCTCCCGCGCGAGCTCGTCGCGCCCGGCGCCCGCACTGCCCCGCAACCGGGAGCGGAGGTCGTCGCTGGTCGTTCTGGCTGAGTCGAGCTGATCACGGGCAGTGGCGACGGCGGCCTCGGCGGCGACGAGGGCTCCGCGCGCGGTCGACAGCTCCTCCTCGACCAGCGCGGTGGTGACGGCCACCTGCACGGCCGGGAAGGCCGAGCTCTCGGCGTCGAGTTCCTCGGCCCTCCCCAGCACCTGGATCCGGGAGGCACTCAGGTCCGCGAGCGGTTCGAGGTGAGAGATCTGTCTACGGACGTCGACCACCGACCGGTGCGCTTCCCGCAGTTCGGCGAACTGCTCGACAGCCCGGTCGGCCACGGCGAACGTGTCCGGCTCGTCGAGCATGAAGTCCCGGAAGAGCTGATCGAGGCTGGACAGGGATTTGGCGGACAGAGTCCGGTGGAGGAGCAACTGCGCGGCCTCCGACGCGATGCCCAGCCGGCGCCGGAACGCCGCGGCGAAGGCCGAATAGCTGTCGTGGAACCTGATGTCCGGGAACTCGCGCTTGAGCGCTCGCTTGTCGATCCCGTTGCGCAGGTGACCGAACATCTCCGTCAGATCAAGGGGGGAGTCGGAGGGGTGCTCGGCGACGCCGTGGAGGCGCTTGATCCCGGTCGCGGAGTTGTCGCCCGAACGGGCGTAGAGCAGGAGCAGCAGCGTCACACTGCTCCCCGTCCCGTTCGAGTAGGTGAGCGCGATGGCCGAGAACGTGGCCTTGGGGCGAAGGTAGACGGAGGCGAGGTCGCCCGTCTCGCCGTCGGCCCCTCGGCGCCACGCGCCGCGGAGATACGAGACGAGCGTGCGCCCGGAGCCCCGGCCGGCCTCTTCCTGGGCCGCCGCATTGAACCGGAGGTGAGCGGGCGGGACGAGTACGGCGGAGACCGCGTCTATCAGGGTCGACTTGCCGGAGCCGGAACCGCCGGTGACCAGGAAGCCCTTCCTGGGGACCGCGACGTCGTGATACCCGTCGAGCGTGCCCCAGTTGCACACCTGGATTCGCGAGAGCCGCCTCTGCCCGGGGTGCTTTGGCATACCGGGCAACTTCAGGTCATCCGGCATCGTCGTCCGCCTCGTCGTCGTCGAACAGGGAGGCACCCTCGTCTGAGGCATCGCCGTGCGCGGCGATCAACCCCCGGTACTCGTCGCGGATACCCGCCACCACGTCGGCATCGAAGAGGTGCCGGAGGACCGGAGACACCTCGGCACGTCCCTCGGTCTCGGTCTCGGTGAGCAGCGAGTACGTCTTGAGCCGGTTCCACGAGGCGTCGAACTTGCGGGTGTAGCGGGCCCGGTCGGAGTCGATCACCCGGCGATAGACGTCGATCTGTTCGGCGACGTCGGTGCGGTCGACGATCACCCGCTCGCCGGGCTGGGCCACTGACAACTCCGACCGCAGGTGCAGGAGTAGGACGGTGTCCATATGGGAGAGGGTCTCGGTTCGGAGGACAGCGGGTACTTCGACGTGGCCGGAGGTGTCGACCTGGCGCGTGAACGCGATCCCGGCGTCGTGGTCCAGGACAAGATCGAGGAACACGTCCGCGAGCCTGGAGCGGAGAGCGGGCTCGTCGGACACGACCGCTGCCCAGATCTCCGGCTGGCGATGCGCCTGCACCAGTGGACCCGTGAGCAGGCGGGCGAGCGCGCGTCGGGACGCGAAGGACAGCGTCCCGGTGTCACCGGGCCACAACGCGTCGCGGTCGTCGGCCGGGGCATCAGTCGAGGCGGCGGTGGGCGGGGCACCGTCTCCCGGGGGAGCCGTCACGTGTTCTCCTCGTTCGATCGGTCGGCGGTGAACACCAGCGTAGGGATCCGGGCGGTGTGCTCGGAACCGGCCGCGCCTGTCCACGTGACGGTCTCCGTCGCGTCCGGGGCGTCCGGTGGGGCCTGCACGTGGCCCCTGATGGCCAGGTTGAGCAGGCCCACCACACTGGCCACGCCCTGGGTGGCGGGGTGTTCGCGCAGGACGGTGCCGATGGACGACGGTCCGAGTCGGCTCACCACGTCGTCGACATGGGCGCGTAGTTCGACCTCGTCGATCTCCGAGGCGCGCACGAGCGCGGTGAGTGCGGAGAGGTCGGCGGTGCCCGTGTCGTGGTGGGAGACCTCCGCCGCCACGCGTTCCTCCCCGGGGTTCCTCAGGCGCAGGGCGCTCACCGATCGGACGGACATGCCGATCCGGCGGAGCGGGACGGACATCGACGTGGTCGGTCGGGCAGCGTTCGTCCTGCTGGCCTCGGCCGCGGCGGACCGGGCCGACCGGATCAGGGCGATCATCTGACGGTGTTCGACGTAGGCATCGGTCGCGACGAAGTGCCGCAGGCTCCGCGAGAGGGACGTGAGGACACCGTTGACCTCGGCGCCCGCCGATTCCATCTCCTCGAACAGTGCGCGCAGTTCGCGGCGCGCGGCCGGCGGGAGGTCCGCCACCTGCGGTCGGCTCAGGATGTCGTTGATCCACGCGTCGACCGAGGCGGAGCGCTCGGGGTCGAGGAGTACCGAGTAGAACGACGAGAAACTCCGACCCGCCTCCGAGTCACCGATGAGATCGACACCCCCGAAGACCGCGTCGAGCACGTCGCCGCGGGCACCGTCCTGGTCCAGGAGACGACGACGAAGATCCTGGTTGAGCGAGTCGAACTCAGCGCGGACCCGTGCGAAGTCGGCGGGGATGTCGTCCGCGCCGTGCAGGATCTCGGCCACCTTCTCCCGGACCTGCTCGGGATCCGCGAGTTCGACCTCGCCCGCCTCGACGCGCGCGATCGCGGCATCGATCCGCTCCCGCTCCCGGGTGAGGGACGCGAGTCGGCCCTGGATCGATGGATCGGTGTCCCGGGCGAGGTCCTCGAGCTGGCGGGTCAGAGTCTCGACCCGTGAGACGGTGAGTCCGCGACGCGGGGTCTGCAGACCGTCGAGGAAGTCCACGGCCACCAGGGCTGACTGTGTGGGCTCTACCGTCTCGCCGGTCGCGGCGGTTCCTGGACGCCTGAGCATCCAGCCGGCGTCCACCCACGCCCGCACGTAGGACTGTGCGGTCCCGGGAAGATCCGCACCGGAGTCGCGCACCGCCAGCAACGTCCTGTCGAGGAACTCGTAGAGCTCCGCTGACGGTACCCGGCGGGAGGAGCCCTCGAACATCTCCCTCAGAACCGCCACAATCAGCGGCCAAAGCGGGCTGCGCAGCAGCGCGAGGGTCGGAGACTCCGCGTTCAGCCGGGTGAGGGCAAAGAAGCGGGCCAGCGCGGACATGGCGTTCATGGTGGCATGTGGGTACGACGCCAGCGGCAGCGAGTGGTCGATTTCGATCGCGTTTGCCCAGGGCGAATTCTCCCGCTCGGCGTATTTGCGACCACTCGCCGAGGAGGGTGGGCTCGGCCCCGGAGTTCGCCCCGCCGGGGCGCTCAGTCGTCGACGCCGCGGGCCGCCAACGCGTCGCCGAGCTGGTCGGCCGTGGTGAGCGCCCCGAGGACGGTGGGTACGACCAGCGCCCTGATCGACATGCCCAGACCGCGCGCCTTGCGGGCCTCGGTCACCTGCCGGAGCTGCCGGGCGAGCAGGGGGATCGCCCGGATCGTCAGGACCAGTACGAGCGCCACCCGATCCGGCGAGACCCCGACGCGGCGCAGTGGCTGGGCGGCCCGGGTGACCGCGTCGAGCATGTCCGAGACCCTGGTGGTCAGCGCGACGAGGCCCGCCACCGCCACCGCCACCAGAAGCGCACCGCTCACGCGCAGAGCGGTGTCGAGGTCGGCGACGATCCACTGCAACACCAGGATCGCGAGCAACATCGGCAGCACCGGACGCACCTGGTCCCAGGCGGCGCGCGGCCGGATGCGCCCGATCGCATAGAGCGCCGCGGCGAACCCCAGCGCGGGCAGCACGTGCCAGGCGTCCCGCACCGACAGCGACACCGCGAGGATCAGCGCGCAGACCAGGAGGATCTTCAGGCCCGCCGGCAGGCGGTGGAGCAGCGAGTGCCCGGGTTGGTAGGTGGCGAACACCTAGACCCCCGGCCCCGAAGCGGTATCCGATCCCGATCCCGATCCCGATCCGGTACCCGAGCCCGGACGCAGCGCGATCCGGCGGTACCCCGACAGCGCGGCCGCGGGGGCGTCGTCGATCACCACCCGGCCGCCGTCCACCACCAGCACGCGGTCGAAGTCGGCCACCAGGTCCAGGTCGTGGGTCACCACCACGAGCTGCTGGGGGAGTCCGGCGAAAGTCTCGGCCACCAGCGCGCGGTTGCGGAGGTCGAGCAGGGTGGTGGGTTCGTCGGCCACGATCACCGAGGGCTCGATCACCAGCACCGCCGCCAGGGCGAGTAGTTGCTTCTGCCCGCCGGACAGGAGGTGGCAGGGGTGATCGGCGTGATCGGAGAGGTTGTAGGTGGCGAGCACCTGGTCGACCCGTCGTCGTCGATCCTCGCGGTTCAGGCCCGATCGGCGCAGGGAGAACTCGACGTCCTCCGCCACGGTGGGCATGACGATCTGGGTGTCGGGGTCGGTGAAGCAGAAGCCGACCCGGCGGCGCACCTGCGCGCCCTTGCGGCGCGTGTCGAGGCCGTCGACGGTCACCGTGCCCGAGGTGGGGACGACCAGCCCGTTGATCATCCGCGCGAGCGTCGACTTGCCCCCGCCGTTGACGCCGACGATCCCGATTCGCCGCTCGGACAGCACGAGATCGATGTCGGCGAGGACGGTCCGGTCACCGTAGGCGTGGTTGACGCCGTCGAAGCGGATCTCGGTGCCTCGGTCGTCGGCCACGCGGGGGTCGGTCACGCGGGGGTCGGACGACGCCCACGCAGCGGGGCGATCAGACCGGGCCGCGACTTGTGGACCTGCACGGCGACGACCGCCGTGATGACCGCCTTGACGAGGTCGCCGGGGAGGAAGACGCCGTTCGCCGCGATCGCGGCCGTCAACGTCAGCTCGGTGCGGATCAGCATGCCCACCACGCCGAAGGCGTAGATGACCACGATGCCGCCGAGGATGTTGATGAGCAGCCCGGGGATCAGCCGGTACCGCGGCATCAGCATCGCGGTGAGCAGGCCGATCACGACGACGGCCGGGAGCCAGCCGATGAGGAAACCCGCGGTGGGACTGGCCAGCGCGGTGAGTGTGGTGCGACCGCCGGCGAGGACGGGCAGCGCGAGACCGATCACGATCACCGCGAGGACCGACAGCAGTCCCTTGCGCCAGCCCAGAAGGGCGCCGGCGAGCATGACGCCGAGCGTCTGCAGCGTGATCGGCACCCCGGCGGAGCCGATGCTGATCTGACCGGGGAGACCGAGGACGACGATGAGGGCGGCGAACACCGCGATCTGGGCGAGATCTCGGGTTGCGCTCCGGGCCGGGGCCTGATCGATGGAGGTGCTCACGTGGACTTCCTTGTCACCTGGAAAGCTGATCGACGATGGACGGGGTTCATTGTTGCCCCTGTCACCCCGAACCGCCTCATCGGGGTGGGCGGCTCCGCGTGTCCGGTCGCGGGCCCGGCCGGACTGGCTTAGAGTGACCTGAATCACATCCAGCGGTTCGGGGGACCAGTGACGACTCGATCCCAACGCGTCTTCGGCGAGGTCATCGCCGCATTCCTCGTGGCCGTCCTGGCGTTCGTCCACCTGCCGGCCCACGTCAGCGCGCAACCCTATGCCGTCTACCTGGACGTCGCGGCCGACAACCCGCACGGTGAGTCGGCGGGAGGCTTCTCCACCTCCATGACCACCGATCGCGACGAGTTGGGGGCGGCGCTGGACGTGGTGCGGGCCGCGGGCGTGGCGCCGGAGCGATACGGGACCCTGGCCCGCCAGTACTGGCTGGTCGTCGGTGCCCAGAACGCGGGGATCGACCTCGACGAGTGGGAGCCGGCCCGGGGGCTGGAGGCGAACCTGGAGACGGTCGACAAGGTGTACGTGAACTACCTGCGGCTGTACAACTCCCACGACGGGTTCTGGTGGACCGGGATGGCCGGGATGGCCGGGATGTCGTTCGCCGCCGGGTTCTGGGACCTCGACGAGGTGGGGGGCGTGCTCAGCGTGCCCGGGGTGCACGAGGTGGGGACCGGGGTCGGTGACGCCCTCGGTGGAGTGCCGTGGGAGCTGGCGGCCGGGATGCCGCGCGACGTGGGATTACTGGCCACCGCCGGTCCGACGCTCACGCGACCGGACGTGGACTGGTACCTGCACCGGCTGCTGATCATGCAGCGCAACATCTTCATGGACATGGTCCCGATGCACGAGGCCTACCTGGCAGGGGGGTTGCCGGCGGTCAGGGAACTCGCGGCGGGCGGGGCGTATGACGAGTACGCGCTCGAGGCCTGGCGGGGACTCGACGAGGGCTCACCGGACGGCAGGTCGGAGGCGCTGCTGCGGATGGCGTCGCGGGAGCAGAACCAGATCATCGCCGACCAGTGGGACGCGACGGCGGCCGGCCGAGGGGACGTCGGTCGGGTGCTCACCTACATCACCACGGTGGGCGGCTCCCCCGATATCCCCGGGGCCTCCACCCTGGGTGGGTTCCGCCCGCTGTCGGTGCGCGCGGACGTCAACGGCCGACCGACGGTGCTGCACACCCCGCTGCCCGCGTTCAACTGGGCCGACAGGGAACCGCGCTGGGAGTACATCGAGCAGGATCTCGTGCCGGCGTTCCGGTCGCTCGTGCGCGACCGGCCGGCGGAGGCACCGGGCTACCTGGACGTGGGCTTCCGGCCGCGGGCCGAGCAGAACCGGATCCTCGCGCGGCTGCCGGTGTTCGCCGGGCAGATGACGACGGGGTGGGCGATCGGGCCGGGGTGACGCGCGACCGTGGGACACGACCCCGTCGCCGTGCCACCTCGCCTTTCACCCGGGCGGATCGATCAGGGCGTCCACCGCGGTGAGTACCTCGTCCAGTGGCCGCCCGCCCTCGATGAGTTCGGAGGCCTTGAACGTCACGGCCATGACCAGCTCGGTGGTCAACTGTGGATCGGAGCGGGAGGACTCGGCGAGCGATTCGCGCAGTGGGGTGGTCATCTCGGTGTGCATCCGGGTCAGCCGCTCGCGTGCCGGGCCGTCGGGGAGCTGCGCGGCCAGCGCGGTGAGGATCGCGTGGTCACCGGCGGCGACCAGATCCAGCGTGGTGTGCACGTAGGCCACGACCCCCCGGCGACCGCCGCCTGCGTCACGAACTGCTCCCGTGACGGTGTCGATCCACCGTGGCATGAGGTCCTCCGCCACGGCGACGACCAACTCCGCGCGCGAGGAGAAGTAGGTGTAGAAGTTCGACCGTGTCATGCCCGCCCGGGCGGTCAGCTCGTTGATGTCGGGAGGGGTACCGGGGGCCTCGGAGAGCATCGACCGGGCCGCGTCGAGCAGGACCCGACGCTTGGCGTCCCGGTGTTCGCCCACGGTGGGGGCGTCGATACGTGGAATGTCGGTCTCCCGTCACCTTCTCGGCGGAGGCCCGATCATACGTGTCCATCAGGTCACACGTGCGCGTGCAGCCGCCCGTCGACCATCTCCAGGACCCGGTCGCAGTGTTCGAGGATCTCGTGGTCGTGCGTGACCAGAACCGTCGCGACGCCGTTCTGATGGGTCTCCTCCGCGAGCAGGCGCACCACGTCGTGGCTGGTCCTGCGATCCAGCGCGGCGGTGGGTTCGTCCACCAGCAGCAGATCCGGCGAGGACATCAGGGCGCGGGCGATGCCCACCCGCTGACGCTCGCCGCCGGACATGGTGGCCGGGCGGCGGCGCGCGCGGTGGGTCAGACCGACGGCCTCGAGCAGGTGGTCGGGATCGCGACGCCGGGACCGGTCTCCGCCGAGTGTTCCCACGAGCCGGAGTTGGTCGCGCGCGGTGAGAGCGGGCACAAGGTTGCCGGACTGGAACACGAACCCGACGTGGTCGCGCCGGAACCGGGTGAGGTCCCGGCGACCGAGACCGGTGATGTCGCGGCCGCCCACCTCGACGGTGCCTGAGGTCGGGGACAGCAGTCCGCCGGCCACGGCCAGGAGGCTCGACTTGCCCGCTCCGGAGGGGCCGACCACGGCCAGGACCTCGCCACGGGCCACCTCGACGTCGACACCGGCCAGCGCGTAGACGGTCTGGTCGCCGTCCCGGAAAGTCAATTCGACACCGCTCAGGCGAAGGCCCGGGGTGGAGGCGTCGCCGGTGTGTGTGGTGGTGGTCATCGGTTCTCTCCCAGTGCGCTGTGCGGGTCGACGGCGGTGATGCGGATGGTGGCGAGGGTGGCGCCGACCAGTCCCAGAGTCAGGAGGAGGGCGGCTCCGAGTGCGATGGGTCCGGTCTCGAGGGCGAACGGCATGCCGGTGCCCACCAGGAACGACCCCACTCCCACGCCGATGGCCACACCGACCGCGATGGACCCCGCCAGCAGGATGAAGGCCTGCCCGATCGCGTCGCCCAGGAGTCGCACGGTCGAGGCGCCCATGGCGCGCAGGACAGCGATCTCGCGGGATCGCTGGACGGTGAGGATGGCGAAGAACGCACCGACGACCAGCGCTGAGATGGCGTACAGGAACCAGGTGATCATCGACATCGTCATCATCTCGGCCTGGTATCCGGGCGAGGAGTCGAACGACTCCTCCAGGGTGCGCGCCGAGGTGTCGGCCGCGGCATCGCCGGTGGCCAGGTCGGGCAACTCGCCGTCGACCCCGGCGAGGGCCACGACGCTGTACTCCTCACGGGCGCCGGCGCGCGACTCCTCGCCGAAGCGGGTGCCAGCGTGCACGTCCTGCCACGTGGCCAGGGTGGTGAAGGCCATGTCGACGTGGCCGAAGGTGTGCTGGGCGGCCGCGATGCCGACGACCTCGAGGGGGATCCCCAGTCGGTCGACCGTCACCGTGTCGCCCGGGCCGACGGAATCGGCGGCGGTGGCGCTGATGAGGATCTCCCCGTCGGACGCGGGCGCCCGGCCCTCGGCCACCTCGGGAACGAGCGGGCCCTCGGGGTCCGCGCCGATGAGGGTGAGGTCCACCGGGGTCCCGGAGGAGGTCCTGGCGTTGATGATCGACAGACCCATCGGTGTGGCCACCGACACGTCGGGTCGTGCGGCCCAGGCCTCGACCTGGTCGGGCCCAACCACGGATCGGGTGAACGCCGAGTCGGTGCGGGTCTCGGGAGCGAACGCGACGGCCTGGACGGGCATGCGCTGCAGGCCGGAGACGCCGTCGTTGACCAGTCCCGAGGACAGCCCGGCGAGGAGAACCATGAGGACGCTGATCAGGGCCACGACGGAGCCCATCAGGGTGAATCGGGATCGCGCGAAGGTCAGTTCGCGTAGGGCGAGAAACATGGAGGCCTTCCGGCATCGACATCGGGAACGGAGAAGATGCTAACACCATGTCAGTATCATGCTGACACGGTGTCGCGAAGGTCTCACCGCGGTGCGGTGTCGGCAGGACCCGGCGATTCGACCCGATCCGCAGGCGCGGGCGGGTACTCCTGGAACATGCCCCGCGTCATTCCCGACACTCCCGTCTACGGCCACCCCTCCGAGGAGAAGGTCGTCGAGCTCCTGTGCGATCAACTCTCCGACGACAGCCTGATCGTGGTGGGGCAGCGCGTCTCCACCGCGGAGAAGGAGCACGAGGTGGACGTCCTCGTGGCCATGCCCGGGGCGGGGATCGTGGCGATGGAGATCAAGGCGGGATCGATCACGATCGAGGACGGCCGGTGGCGACAGGGGACCGGCGGCAAGCAGCACACGATCGATCCCGTCACCCAGTGTCGAGATGCCCTCTACGCCCTGCGTGGTCATGTCGACGCGGACCCACGATGGCCGCGGCAGCACCAGCGTTGGACCCACATGCTGGTCTTCCCCCACGCTTCGATCCCGGGGGATTTCGCACGTCCCGACATACAGCGCGAACGAATCGTCGATCGTGATCAACTCGACCAGCTCGCCACCCTCGCCTACCGTCTCGCGCGGAACTCCGGGCCGAGGGATCGACCCTTCCTCGCCGCGGACACCGTCACCCGCCTCGCGGACGTCCTCGGCGGCCGGGGACTGCCGCAGCGGGATGTGGTGGCCCGCGCCGCGGAGAACGCCGACATCGCCGACGCGCTCACCCGCGAGCAATCGGTGCTCCTCCGGGCGGTCGACGCACTGCCGCGCGTGGAGATCCGTGGTGGCGCGGGCAGCGGCAAGACCTACCTCGCACTCGAGCAGGCGCGGCGTCTGTCGAGGGCCGGGCAGCGCGTCGCGTTGATCTGCTACTCGCACGGCCTCGCGGGATACCTCAGACGCGTCACGAGCGGATGGACGAGACGCGAACGGCCTGCGTACGTGGGGGAGTTCCACGCGCTGGGCGTCGAGTGGGGAGCTCCTGCCGGGCCCGACGAGCGGGTGCGGTCCGAGGAGACGGTCCGGTGGTGGGAGGAGGAGCTCCCGCGCCTCATGGCGGAGCTCGCCGACGAACTGCCCGACGGCAAGAGGTTCGACGCCGTGATCGTGGACGAGGCCCAGGACTTCGCCGACAGCTGGTGGCGTCCGGTGATCGGTGCACTGCGCGATCGTGAGCTCGGCCGTCTCATGATCGTCGGCGACGCCGGGCAGAGCGTGTTCCAGCGGACCGGTCGGCCGCCCGTCGACCTGGTGCCGCTGGTGCTCGATCACAATCTGCGTAACACGCGTCAGATCGCCAGTGCCTTCCTGCCCCTGGTGGGACAACGGATGGAGCTGCGCGGCGGCTCGGGGCCCGCGGTCCGTTACGTCGAGGTGCCGGAGGGCGCCGACCCCGTGTCGGCCGGCGACGACGAGGCCATGCGACTGCTCGACGAGGGCTGGGAACCGCGGGACGTCGCGTTGTTGACCACCGGATCGCGGCACCCGATGCAGGTCGAGTTGCAGGAAGGCGGGAATGACACCTACTGGGAGACGTTCTGGAGTGGCGAGGACATCTTCTACGGCCACGTGCTCGGGTTCAAGGGCCTGGAGCGCCGCGCCGTGGTGCTGGTGTGCAACCACCACGACGGCATGGACCGGGTCCGCGAGAGGGTGTACGTGGGGCTGTCCCGGGCGACGGATGTACTGGTGGTGGTGGGTGATCCCGGTGCGCCGTGCGGCGGCAGGTGAGCGCGTGGACGCGGCCGGGGTGCGCGAGCCGGATGAGAACCACCGCCCGGCCTGGTGGGGGGCCGGGCGGTGGTCAGGTGGACACGAGAACCGCGGTCAGCTCCCGAGGTCGGCGGAACCCTCGACGATCTCTGCCTGCTCGGCCTTCCGGGCGCCGTGGGAGACGGAGATCTTGCGCGGCTGGGCCTCCTCGGCCACGGGGATCACCAGGCGCAGCACGCCGTCGCTGTAGTCGGCCTCGATCTTGTCGGTCGCCAGGCCCTTGCCCAGGGCGAGCTGCCGGGCGAAGGTGCCCGACTGACGCTCATGCATGAGCCACTGGGCATCACCCTCCGCGGGCGCGCGGCGTTCGGCACGGACGGTGAGCGTGCGGTCCTCCACGTCGATGTCGATGCTGGAGGGATCGACGCCCGGCAGGTCGATGAGGCCCACGAAGCGATCGCCCTCCTTGTACAGGTCCATCGGCAGCGAGGTGGAGGCGGTCGCGCTGCGCAGCCCCTCGCCCAGGAGGCGATCGAGCTCACGGAACGGATCGAAACGGGTGGTGGTGGCCATGATGGTCTCCTTCAGGACTGGTCGGGATGCGCCCGGCGTCTCCGGGATCGCACACGGTTCAACTCACCGCCGTAGTTGAGTATTCCCGACTCAGGTCTCGGAGTTGTCTCAGTCGGATACAGGCGGGACCCGATGATTCAGACGTGGCGCGCGCGTCGTGACGCCGGGTTCTCCGACACTGTCGGGGGGCGGCTCCTGATCCCGGCGATCCACTGCCAATAGCACCACCGAGATCCGAATCGTCGACGTCGGCGGCCTCAGTGCGCAGACTTACCGCACGGCCGCAGCACCGGTGAGGCGAGGACCTCGATCGCCCGGTGAGCCGGTTCGCTTTCGTCCCCGACCAACTCGTGAGGAGTCCTGATCAGCCATGCCCGAAATCAGTCCTGAGCAACAGTTCGAGACCGCCGCCGCACCACTGCAGTTCGCCTACTGGGTGCCCAACGTGAGCGGAGGGCTGGTCGTGTCGACGATCGAGCAGCGTACCGACTGGAGTTACGACTACAACCGGCGTCTGGCGGTCGCCGCGGAGAACAACGGGTTCGACTACGCGCTCACCCAGGTCCGGTACATCGCGTCCTACGGAGCCGCGTACCAGCAGGAGTCGACGAGTTTCTCGTTGGCGCTGCTTCTCGCGACCGAGCGGTTGAAGGTCATCGCCGCTGTCCACCCGGGATTGTGGCAACCGGGTGTCCTGGCGAAATGGCTCGCCACCGCGGACCATCTCTCGAACGGCCGCGCCGCGGTCAACGTGGTGTCCGGCTGGTTCAAGGACGAGTTCACCAAGCTGGGTGAGCCGTGGCTGGAACACGACGAGCGATACCGCCGAGCCGAGGAGTTCATCAGATACCTCCGCACCATCTGGACCGACGACCACGCGGAGTTCACCGGCGACTTCTACCGCCTGCACGACTTCGACCTCAGACCGAAGCCGCTCGACGTTCCGGGCCGGCCCCATCCCGAGATCTTCCAGGGTGGGAACTCCACGGCCGCTCGGGCCATGGCCGGCCGGGTCTCCGACTGGTACTTCAGCAACGGCAAGGACTTCGACGGACTCACCGAGCAGGTGGTCGAGGTGACCACCGAGGCCGCCCTGCACGGTCGCACCGTCAAGTTCGGGCTCAACGGCTTTCTCATCGGTCGCGACTCCGAGGTCGAGGCCCGCGATGTCCTCCGCGAGATCGTCGCCAAGGCCGACCGCGAGGCGGTCGAGGGGTTCGGATCCGCCGTCAGACAGGCCGGGAGTGCGACCGGCGACGGCAAGGGGATGTGGCAGGACTCTGAGTTCTCGGACCTCGTGCAGTACAACGACGGCTTCCGGACCGGACTCATCGGCACCCCCGAGCAGATCGCCGAGCGGATCGTCGCCTACAAGACGCGGGGTGTGAACCTCTTCCTCCTCGGTTTCCTGCACTGCATCGACGACGTCGAGTACTTCGGTGCCACCATCCTTCCGCTCGTCCGCGAACTCGAGGCAGACCTGCTCGCCAGCGGGCGGCTCGAGTCCGAACTCGCCCGTAACGGCGTCCTCGTCCCCGCCACCTGACACGACTCAGCCCGAGCCCACCCATTCCCCGATCACAGAAGGACGACACCGATGACATCCACCATCAACTCAGGGCAGCGCACCTCCGGCGACCAGGCCGCTTTCGACGACGCTCTCCGGCGGGCCGATCTGGTCGCCGCGGAACTGGGCGTGACCGCAGCTGAACGTGACCGCGCGAACGCCGCGCCCACCGCCGAGATCGACCTGCTCCGCCGGCACGACCTGCTGCAGGTGGGCGAGCCCGTCGAGTTCGGCGGCTCGGGACTGGATTTCGCTCAGTCTCAGCAGATCACCCGCCGTATCGCACGCGGCGACACCTCCATCGCCCACCTCATCGGGTACCACTACGCCCAACAGCGGATCCCGCACCTGTTCGGTACGCCCGAGCAGGCCGAGGCACTCTCACGACGCAACGCGGAGGAGAAGCTGTTCTGGGGCGGCGTCCAGAACCCGCGGGGAGCCGACGGCCTGGAGCTCACCCGTGACGGCGACGCCTTCCGGCTGAACGGGCGCCGGACATTCGCATCGGGCGCGAGCGTGGCCGACCATCTCTCGGTCACCGCGTCGTTCCAGGGCGACCTGGTGTTCCTCACCCTGCCCACCGATCGCCCCGGGTTCGAGCCCGACGGCGACTGGGACGCCATCGGCCAACGGCTGACCGACTCCGGAGGAGTCGAATTCCGTGATGCCCGGGTGGAACGCCACGAGATCCTGGGCGATCCGGACTCCCCGCCCGGGTTCTCGCCGTATCAGACGCTGGTGACACCGCACTGGCAGCTGGCGTTCGTCAACTTCTACATCGGCACCGCCGAGGGTGCGTTCACCGAGGCGCTCGACTGGACGAGACTCAACGCGAGCCCGTGGGAGACCTCCGGACTCGACTCGGCGACCGAGGACCCGTACATCCTTGAACTGATCGGTGAGCAACGGGCACGGATCACCGGCGCGGCTCTGTTGGCCGACCGGGCCGGTGCCGCCTTGCAGCAGGCCCTGGACTTCGGCCCGGGCCTCAGTGCGGAGCAACGCGCCGAGACCGCGATCGCGATCGCGGAAGCCAAGTTCGTCACCACCAAGGTCTCGCTCGAGGTGGCCTCGCGCCTGTTCGAGATCCAGGGAGCACGGGCCACGTCCAGCACCTACGGCTTCGACCGGCACTGGCGGAACCCGCGCACCCACACGGTGCACGACCCGGTGGCCTACAAGGCGCGAGAGATCGGGGACTGGACCCTGAACCACACCGCTCCGGCCTTCACCCTCTACAGCTGATGGCGCTCGGCGTCAGCGAAAGAGAAGCCATCACGAGCGAGTCCGCCGTCGCCACGGCGCGCGCGCTCGCCCCCGCCGTCGCCGCGGGTGCGAGCGTGCGTGATGCCGAGAAGGCGCTGCCCGTCGAGCAGGTGGAGGCGCTGTCAGCCGCAGGCCTGTTCGCACTGACGGTACCCACGGAGTACGGGGGTCCGGGTCTACCCGTCTCCACCGTCGCGGCGGTCACCGCCACGATCGCCGCCGCCGACGGGAGCCTCGCACAGATCCCGCAGAGCCATTTCACGTTCCTCGACGCCGCTTGGCGCGGGGGTTCGGACGTCCTGCGGCGATCATTGTCCGAGCGTGTGCTTCATGGTGCCCTGGTCGCCAACGCCCAGACCGAACTCGGGGGAAGGACGACGCGGGACGATTCCACCGCACTTCGCCGCAGCACGGGACGGCTGGTGCTCTCGGGCACCAAGTTCTACTGCACCGGTGCGATCTTCGCGGACATCCTGGCGGTGCGGGCGCTCGGGCCGGACGGCGGCAGCGTCATCGCCTATGTTCCGGCGGGCGCGGAAGGGGTGACCATCGGCACCGACTGGGACGCCTTCGGTCAACGCACCACCAGTAGCGGAACGGTCGACCTGGACGACGTGGTGGTGGATCCGGATCTGGTGCTGGACTACACGGGGCTCCTGGCCCGGCCGAGCACGTACGGGACCCGCGCGCAACTGCTGCACGCGGCGATCGACACCGGGCTCGCGCGGGGTGCGGTCGACACGATCGCCGGCCTCGCCGAGAAGGCCAGGCCGTGGTTCGAGGCCGCCGTCGACCGGGCGGCCGACGATCCGCTCCTCATCGCCCAGGCCGGTGACCTCGAGCTGGCCGTGCGGTCGGCGGAGGCACTACTCGTGGTGGCGGGGGAGCGGATCCACCACGCCGAGACCACGCCCGGTGCCGGGGCCGTCGCTGAGGCGTCCCTGGCCACGGCCGCCGCGAAGGTGGCCGCGGGTCGAGCTGCGCGTCGGGCGGGTTCGGAGCTGTTCGACTTCGGAGGCACGCGCACCGCCGCCGGATCGGCCAACCTGTCCCGGTACTGGCGCGACGCCCGAACCCACACCCTTCATGATCCGGAGAGGTGGAAGCTCCACCACCTGGGCCGGTGGGCCCTGGACAGGGTTCGGCCGCCCAGCCACGGCACCTTCTGACCGGGGCTCGGGTGCGGACGTGGCAGGGCCCGGCCACCCTGGATGGTGGCCGGG
>NZ_JAALEB010000217.1:0-5684 GCF_014145165.1 Dietzia sp. Cai40
GCGCCTACGCGGAGGCCAACCAGTACGGCCTGGACTGGTGGGCGGAGTTCTGCGGGTCCCACGGGGTGGACGTGCAGCGACCCCGGGCGGTCACCTTCTCGCGCAGCCTCAAGGGGACCAGCACCCTGCGCTCGGAGAAGCGCACACTCGACGCTCTCGGGCTGCCCGCCCGGTGGTACGACCGGATCGACGTGCCGTTCCCCGCCCGGGCCGCCGTGGAACTGCCCGATCAGATGCAGCTCGACCCCGTCGAGGCGCTCGCGGCTCTGGTCCGCGCGACGACGGCGCTCGGTGTCCGGATCGTCGAGCACTCCCGTGTCACCGGACTGGACGTGCGGGGGCAGGACGGGGACGCCCACGTGGAGGTGCGCAGTGACGGCGGCACCTGCTCGGCGCGGGACGTCGTCCTGGCCACCGCGTCCCCGGCCCTGGACCGTGGCACCACCGCGGCGACGATGGAGGCCGAGCGGTCCTACCTGTGCGCGTTCGAGTACCCCGGCGGGCTGCCGGAGGGGATGTACGGCTCGGTCGAGAGCCCGGTCCGCTCCCTTCGGACCGTGCCCGTGGGGGACCGCGAGGTCCTGCTGGTGGGCGGAAACGGCCACCGCACCGGAACGGCCGCGGGCACCGACTCCAAGATCGACTCACTGCGCGAGTACGCCGCCAAGCACTTCCCCGGGGCCGAGTTCACCCACGGCTGGTCCGCGCAGGACTTCCACCCGGTCACGCTGGTGCCCAAGTCCGGCCCCATGCCGTGGGGGAAGGGTCGGGTGCACTTCGCCGGCGGGTACAGCAAGTGGGGACTGACGGGCGCGCCGGCGGCGGCGGGCATCATGGTGGACCGGCTCAGCGGGCGTGAGCCCCGGGTCTCCTTCGGCAAGCCCTCGGTCACGGGCGTCCTGCGTACCGCGGTCTCGCTGTACGCGGACCTCCCGGTGCAGCTCGCGGCCACCGCCGCTCAGGCGACGGTGCGTCGGCCCCGGCCGACCCTCCGGCCGATCGGCGAGGCGACCGGGGACGACGGCCGGACCTGCAGGGTCGGGCTCCTGTGCCCGCACATGGGCGCCGCGCTGAGTTGGAACGAGGCGGAGCGGTCGTGGGACTGCCCGTGGCACGGGTCGCGGTTCTCTGCGTGTGGCGAACTCCTCGAGGGTCCGGCGACCCGGGACCTCAAGCGCTACGACGAGGTCTGACCCGGCCCCCGATTGGACGGTCGTCCAATTTTCCGGGGGCTCCCACGACCACCCGGGACAGAGGAACGCCCCGGCCCGACCCGTGACGGGTCGAGCCGGGGCGCGGCCGGGTTACCGGCCCTGTCGTGCCTGTCAGGCCGGGGGCATCATGACCCCGTCGATGGCGTGGATGACGCCGTTGGTGGCGGGCACGTCGGTCTGGATGACGGTGATGCGGTTGCCCGCTCCGTCCACCAGCATGACGGTCTCGCCCTCCACCTCGATGGTGAACTCGCCGCCCTGGAGGGTCTCGACGGTCTCGCCGTCCATTCCCATGACGTCCTCGGCCATGACGTCGCCCTCGATCACGTGGAACTGCAGGATCTGGGCCAGGTCACCGGTCGGATCGGCGAGGAGCTCGTCGAGCTGGCCGTCAGGCAGCGCCGCGAAGGCCTCGTCGGTCGGAGCGAACACCGTGAAGGGGCCGGGACCCTCGAGGGTCTCCACCAGGCCCGCGGCCTCGAGCGCCTGCGTGAGGGTGGTGAAGTTCCCCGCGGCCATCGCGGTCTCGACGATGTTGCCGGTGGCCGCCGGCTCCTCCGTCATCTCCTCCTCGGTCGTCTCCTCGGTGGTCATCTCCGTGGTCATGGTGGTCTCTTCAGTGGTGGTGGCGTCGTCGGCCGTGTCGTCCGTGCCGCACGCCCCCATGAACACTGCGAGTCCGATAGCTCCCGTTACTGCGATCGTCCGCTTCATGAGCAACCTTTCGTCTTGGGTCGGGGGTAACCCCAGTGTGACGGGACTGATGCGACAGATGTAACCGGTGAGACACAATCGTTGTACTGCCGTTAACCTCGGCGACGCATCCCCGATCCCACGGGAGAGACTCGTCGGGGCGCGCGACCGGAGGGCGCCGTGACACCCTGAGGTCGTGAAGACCCCGGTACCTGACTACCTACTCGAGATCCGCGACCTGTGCTCGACGGGCGCGGACGGGCACCTCGCCGATTACATCCCCGAACTCGCGGCCGTCGACCCGGACCGGTTCGCCGTGGCTGCCTGCACGATGGACGGCGTCGTCTACACCGCCGGCGACGCGGACGCCGAGTTCACCATCCAGTCGATGAGCAAACCGTTCGCCTACGCGCTGGCACTGCGCGACCGCGGGATCGAGGCGGTCCTGGAGAAGGTGGCCGTGGAGCCGTCCGGGGACGCGTTCAACCAGATCTCCCTGGAGAGGATCAGCGGCAGGCCCCGGAATCCCATGATCAACATCGGAGCCATCACCACCCACACCCTGGTCGGGCCGGTCGGCGCCACCGAGGACGAGCGTGACGAGGCACTGGCCGCCGGGCTGTCCTCGTTCGCCGGTCGGCGCCTGGAGGTGGACGCGGCCGTCATGAACTCCGAGCTGCGCACCGCGTTCCGGAACCGGGCGATGGCCAACCTGGTCCGGGCCAGCGGGATCATCGAGGACGACCCCGACGAGGCCGTGCGCGGCTACACCCGCCAGTGCGCCTACCGGGTGACCGTCCGCGACCTGGCGGTGATGGCCGTGACCCTGGCGACCGGCGGGATCAACCCCGTCACCCGCGAGCGCGTCGTCTCCGCGCCGGTGGCACGGCAGGTGCTGGCGGTCATGGCCACCTGCGGGA
This sequence comes from Dietzia sp. Cai40, assembly GCF_014145165.1. Taxonomy (NCBI): domain Bacteria; kingdom Bacillati; phylum Actinomycetota; class Actinomycetes; order Mycobacteriales; family Dietziaceae; genus Dietzia; species Dietzia sp. Cai40. The sequence goes on from NZ_JAALEB010000217.1 coordinate 2,828, forward strand.
TGTACGACGCGGCCGGCGACTGGATGTCCACCGTCGGGATCCCCGCCAAGAGCGGGGTGTCCGGCGGGATCTTCGGTGCCCTGCCCGGCCAGGTGGGCCTCGGTGTCTTCTCCCCGCGGCTCGACGACCACGGACACAGCGTCGAGGGGGTCCGGACGTTCGAGCGGCTCTCGCGCGACCTGGAACTCCACCTGATGAACACCACGGTGACCGAGGTCGAGGCCGTCCGTTCGGTGCGGTTCGACGAGATCACCGGCAGGCGCACGTTCCGCCTCCAGGGGCCGATGACGTTCGCGAGCGCCGAACAGGTGTTGCGTCGGCTGGCCGAGATCCCACCTGGTGACGGCGAGGTGACCCTCGACCTGAGCCGCGTCTCCTCGGTCAACGCGAGCGCGCGTCGCATGTTGCTCGAGTCCATGCGGCGGCTGTCGCTGGACGGGCACCCGGTGGGGCTCGCGGATCCCGGCCGCCGTCTCCCCGACCCGGACCTCGGCGACGGGTCCCGACCGGTCACCCGGCGGGCGGCCCGCTGACGCCTCGTCGGCCGGGGTTCACGCGCCGACGCCTGCGTCGGACAGCGCGATGCGCACGGTGTCCGGGGCTGTCCTCATGGAGTACTCGAACGCTGCCACCCGGCGGGTGCTGCTCATGAAGTGGGCACCCAGCCCCGCGAGATCGACGGCCGTCGGAAGGATCGGGACCACCGTGGTGCCCCGCGCGCGGACGACCGCGATCTCGGCGGCCAGTTGCGCGGACATCGGTCGTCGGATCAGGCGGTGTTCGAGCCGGCCGCCGGGTCCGGGCACACGGACGCCGGGAGCCGACGCCATGGGAGCGATCACGTAGATGAGGTCCGCGTCCTCGGGCGAGAGCAGATCCACGGAGGCGGTCGACCCCATTCCGCCGTCGACGAAGATGCGGTCGCCGATGGGGACCGGGGTCATCCACCCGGGGGTCGACCAGGACGCGCGCAGCGCCTCGCCGACGGTCGCGATCGGCGAACCCGGTGCGCCGAACACGACCCGCTCACCGGCGCGGATGTCGTAGGCGACCATCCGGGCGGCAGGGTGGGGCAACCAGGAGCCCACCTCGAACCCCTCGGCCAACCGCTGCAGCCATCCCATGTCGCCTCGACCGCTGGGGGCGATCCCGGCGTAGGCGGCCAGGCCGGAGTGCGTGCGCAGCAGTCCGGGATTGAGCAGGGGTGGCCGGGGCAGCGGCGGCCTGCCGGGCGGGGTGGACGCGATGTGCTCGCGGAGCCTGGGGTCCCGGGCCCGTCCGCGCTGCATGTCCACCAACTCGTCGACCCCGACGCCGCCGCCCACCATGGTCACCAACTCGGCCCCCGCCGAGGTGCCCAGCAGAACGTCGGCGTCGCGGGGATCGAATCCGGTCTGCTCGGCGAGGGCGTGCATGGCCGCGATCGTCCAGGCGCCCCCGATGGTGCCACCGCATCCGAGGACGAGGGCGATTCGGGTCATTCGAGGCCTCCTGAGGTGGCAGGGCACCGGGATCGGTGGGTGCGGTGGTGAGGGACCTCAGTCCCGGGGGTCGAGCACGAAGACGGGGATCGTCCGCTCGGTTTTCTCCTGGTAGTCGCGGTAGTCGGGGTACACCGCGACCGCCCGATCCCACCACAGGTCGCGTTCCGCACCGGTCACCTCGCGGGCGACGAAGTCACCGACCCGGTCCTTGTCCCGCACCTCAACGTGCGGGTGGGCCTTGATGTTCCAGTACCAGACCGGATGGGTGGGTGCGCCGCCCAGGGAGGCGACGGCGGCGTAGGAACCGTCGTGCTCGACCCGCATCAGGGGAGTCTTGCGCAGCTTCCCCGACTTCTTGCCCACGGTGGTCACGATGACCACCGGCATGCCCGACAGCTCGGAGCCCGACGCCCCGTTGCTCTTCTCGTACTGCTCGACCTGGTCCCGCACCCACGTGCTGGGGCTGGGCTCGTACTCGCCGGACAACGGCATGATGGCCTCTCTCGTCAGTGCGATCCCGCTCGGTGGGTCGTCACCGAGGCGACATTACGCCCGACCCGGCGAGGGGCTCGGTGAACCTCCGGAGCGCCGCGATCACCGCGAGGTAGCGGGCGGACTGCACCGCGTCGAACCCGTGCTGCGCGCCGGGGAGTTCGGCGTAGACCACGGGGTTCGACGACCCGCCCCGCAGGTGCCGCACCAGCCTGCGCGAACCCTTGACCGGGGTGTACATGTCGTCGGTACCGTGGATGATCGCGATCGGGGGCGCGCCCTCCGCCGGGTGGCGGACCGGGTCGGAGAGGTCCTTGGTCGCCGCGCCCAGACGGCCGTAGTAGCCGTAGAGCCCGATCGCACCCGCCAGGGAGGTGTCCAGGTCCTCGAAGCCGGATTGGAATCTCGGGTCGCCGGCGGTCAGAGCGGTCATCATGGCGATGTGCGCGCCGGCCGAGCTGCCCGCCACAACGATCGGGGCGTCCGCCGGGATACCGTGCGCGGGGCCCTCCGTGCGGATCCAGCGGATCAGCCTCTTGACGTCCACGAGATGCTGCGGGAAGCCCGCCTCCGGCGTGGACGAGAGGTGGTAGGTGGTGCTGATCGCGGCCCAGCCGCGGAGCGCGTGGTCGAAGAGCATCGCCCGCGACTCCCGGCTCGGCCCGCCCGCGCGGAAGTGCCCGCCGTGAATGTGGATCAACACCCCGCGCGCGCTCTCGGTCCCTCTCCCGGTGTAGAGGTCGAACCGGGTCGCGCGGGCGTCAGGTCCGTAGGCGAGGTGGGTGCGGGCCTCGACGCCGCGCGGCCGGAGGGGCCACGGCTGGAGGAGCACCGTCCGCCACGGCGTGCGGCGTCGGGCTGCGGACCTCGTCGTCGTCGCC
>NZ_JAALEB010000218.1:0-11377 GCF_014145165.1 Dietzia sp. Cai40
CCCGGGGGGAGGTCTTCTCCGCCCTGTTCGTCGTGGCCTACCTCTCGCTGGGGATCCCCGCGGTGGTGGCGGCCCTGCTGTCCGAGGTCGTCGGCCTCACCACCGCCTTCCACCTGATGTCGGTGGTGGTCTCGGTGATCGCGGTCGGTGCTCTGCTGGCGGTGGCCCGGATGCGGCCACCGGGCCGGGGGAGTGGACCGTCAGCTGCTGAGTGACTGGGCGGCGGCCGCCACCCCGATCGCGGCCAGGCCGGTGCGGATCCGGTCCGAGGCCAACAGGGTCTGGATGCGGGGTCTCGTGACCTGTTCCTGGGCGATCCCCATGTGGAGCGGGACGACCCCGGCGGTGAGTGCCGGGACCGCGACGGTGGTGAGGCACGCGACGACGGTGGCGGTCAGGCCGCCACGGTCGTGCGACCGGACCGATCCGTAGGCTGCCCAGGCGGCGGCACCCAGACCCGAGGCGTACAGGGTCAGGGCCACCGGGGCGATCCGGCGGGCGTGTTCGGCCTGGCGTTCGGCGATCCCCATCGTCGGACCCTCGAACAGGGTCGGATAGACGACCGAGGTGACCATCGACTGGAATCCCAGGTGGGCCGCGCACGTGGTGAGCAGCGCGAGCCGTCCCGCGCGGAGGGTGGGGTCGGGGACCGCGGGGTGTCGGCGGAGCATGGGGCTCACGCTACCCCTCGCGGGACCTGCCGAGCAGGCGTCGGCCCTCGCCGTCGTCGGTGACCGCCCGGGCGGTCCGCAGCACGACCCGCCAGCCGCGGTCGGGCGCGTCCACCGGACCGAGGCGCTCGAGCTCCCAGCGGTTCGCCGTCACGCGCATCACGGTGTAGCGCCCCGGCCGGGAGGATCGGACCACCAGTTGGGTGTAGCCCGTGGCCACGGCCCTGTCGCTGTCGAGCAGGACCACCGGGAGGCCGGGCACGTGACCGCACCCGTGGGCGATGAGGTCCTGGTGGGGGGCACCGCGCACCATCCCCGCCAGACCCTCGTGGCCCTCGAGCACTCCGGTGTCCACGTCGTAGACCCCGTCGGCGGTCCAGAGCTCGGCGACGCCCGCGGCGTCCCCGGAGTCGACCCGGGGGGAGTAGGCGGCGAGGATCCGCAGGACGGCCAGCTCGTCCTGGGCGGCGTCGAGCCGGGCGCGGGTGTCGGTGATCCGGGTCTCGGCCGACGCGAGGCGGGCTTCCAGGGCGTCGAGGCGGGACGTGGCGGGAGGGGAAGTCATGAGCACTACACTAATGCGCCGTCTCAGGCGATGAACACGTTATAGTTTCGGCCATGACGGACACCAGGCCAGACACTCGTCCATCGCCACACACCGCGGACGTGGTGGTGATCGGCATGGGCATCGCGGGGGCGTGCGCGGCGATCGAGGCGGCCGAGGCCGGCGCGACGGTCGTCGTGCTGGAGGGCGCGTCCGGCCCCGGGGGGTCGTCCTCGCAGTCGGGGGGCGAGGTCTACCTGGGCGGCGGCACCGCCACCCAGCGGGCGCTCGGGGTGGAGGACACCGAGGAGGACATGCGCGCCTTCCTCACCGCGGCACTGGGTCCGAACGCGGACGAGGCCAAGATCGCCGACTACTGCGCGGGCGCGGTCGAGCACCACGACTGGTTGGTGGCGCACGGTGCGGAGTTCAACCACAAGCTCTGGGACACCCCCACGTGGATGCCGGGGGACGACTCGGGACTGATGTGGATGGGTGAGCGGGCCGAGCCCTACGCCTCGATCGCGCGGCCCGCGGCGCGAGGACATCGCCCGCCCGCCCCGAACTTCGCCGGCAACGTGCTGATGGACGCCCTGGTGGCCACCGCGCGGAAGGCCGGCGTGACGCTGCACTGCGATGTCAGGGCGCGATCGCTGATCGTCGCCGACGGCCGGGTGGTGGGCGTGCGGGCGACCGAGTTCGGCGAGGAGCGCGAGTACCGCGCCACGCGCGGGGTGGTCCTGGCGACCGGCGGGTTCGTCGACAACGACCGCATGCTCGAGCAGTGGGCTCCGCAGCAGGTGGGCAAGGACAAGGTCTCCGACGGCCGCGACGACGGCTCCGGGATCGAGATGGGCATGGACGTCGGCGCCGCCGTGCGCCGCATGCACCAGACCGAGACGGCGATGCTCATCATCCCGCGGCTGGCGGTGGGGGCGATGCTCGTGGACGGCGACGGCCAGCGCTTCATCAACGAGGAGGTCTACCCGGGCCTGTACTGCCACGCGGCCGTGCACCACCGCCGGCCGCCGGTGTGGGTGATCATCGACGAGAAGGGCATCGAGGACGTCCCGGAGAGCGAATTGTGGGGGATGCAGCCCATGCACGCCGCGGAGACCATCGAGGAACTCGCCGCGGACTGCGGGCTGCCGGCGGAGGCTCTGGCCGACACCCTCCGCCGCTACAACGCCGGTGCGCGCGACGGCCAGGATCCCCAGTTCGGGAAGAGCTCACGCTGGGTCCGCCCGCTCGAGCCCCCGTTCGGCGCCTACCCCACCGGGGCGGGCGGCCCGGACTCGTTCAACGGACTCCCCCTCAAACCACAGGGATTCACCCTGGGCGGGCTGCACACGGACCTGCAGTCGAGGGTGCTGGACCGCGCGGGTGAGGCGATCCCCGGCCTGTTCGCCGCCGGCCGCTGCACCCACGGCCTGCACGGCGAGGGCTACATCTCCGGCACGTCCCTGGGCGACGGCTCGTTCTTCGGCCGCCGCGCCGGTCGCGGGGCGGCGCAGGGGACCGGGTAGTGACCGATCACCCGGGTGGCGGGGCCACCGGTCCGGTGGCCGTCCCGCGGCGGGCACGACCCGTGGTGGAGACGGGTCCGCTGCACCCGTCACGCGGGGGCGGGGAACGGATCGACGAGGTCGACGACGACGAGGCCGGCCTCTACGCGCTGGTGGAGCAGGTGCGTCGTATCCGCGCGCTGACCACCGGGGGGTTGTTCGACACCGACCTGGCCCCGCTGACCGACCGGCTGCGCGAGGTGGCCGACCGGCTGGAGGCCGCCTCGGCGAGCACGGAGCGCAGGCAGGCGGTCACGTGGTCGTCGGGTGACTACGTCACCAACTGCCCGGTGGTGGGCCGCTCCAACGCCCTCGCCCCGCCGATCGGGTTCGACATCCTGGCCGACGGGACCCTCCGCGGCGAGGTGACGCTGGGTCTGGAGTACCAGGGCCCGCCCGCGTGCGTGCACGGCGGAGTGGTCTCGCTGCTGTTCGACGTGGTGCTGGGCCGGGCGAACTTCCACGCCGGTACCACCGGGATGACCGTCTACCTGGACGTCGACTACCGCAGCCCCACCCCCGTCCTCGAGCCGATCGTGGTGACCGGTCGGCAGGTCAGAGTGGAGGGGCGCAAGATCTGGGCGCAGGGCGCCATCCACGCGGGCGATCGACTGTGCGCGACCGCCGAGGGCATGTTCGTCGAACCCGGCGGCCTGCTCCTGGAGAACCGGCGCCGCCTCGCGGGAGGGTGACCGGCGGTGACCGGGTGAATGCGGAGTAGATTCGGTTTTCGTGACCACCGATACCTCCGCCACCGACGACCGCCCCTTCGGTACGACCGATCCCGCCTCGGCCGGCGAGGAGGGGGCCCCGTTCCTGCGCCAGGACGACGACGCCTCCGGGTCCACCGACCTGGCCCGAGAACTGCGCCGGGTGCGGGGACTCGTGGCGGGGTCGCGCTTCGACGACGTCCACGACGCCGTCAGGACCGTCCGGGAGCTCGCCGACCATCTCGAGGCCGTCGGCACCATGGTGCGCCCCTCCGACTACGCGACCTGGGGCGTTCCGGAGCATCTCGCCTCCAACCCCGCGATCGGCAGCCGTAACCCGGTCTCCCCGCCGCTCGAGCCGGTAGTTCTGCCCGACGCGACCGTGCGGGCGGATCTGCGACTGGGCATCGAGTACCAGGGCCCTCCCGGGTGCGTGCACGGGGGGATCGTCGCGCTGGTCTTCGACGAGATGCTGGGCCTGGCCAACGCCGCCGCCAAGAGCGTCGGCCTGACCGCGGACCTGAGGGTCAGCTACATCTCGCCGACCCCGCTGTACGCCCCGTTGCGGTTCGAGGCGCGACAGGACCGCGTGGAGGGCCGCAAGATCTGGGCCAGCGCCACCGTGTACACCGGCGAGACGCTGTGCGCGCGCGCCGAGGCGTTGTTCATCGAACCCAGGGGGATCTCGGACGCGCAGCGGGACCGTCCCATCGAGGGCTGACCGGGCTGAGCGGGCCGGCGTCCGGTCCCGGGTTGAGCGGGCCGGCGTCCGGGGTCCCGGGGGGCGGGGACGCGACGCGTCGGTGGAGCCGCTCAGCCCTCGCCGCGTAGGGCCTTCATCCGCTTGTGCGCCCCGGCCACGATCCGGCCGCGCTCCACTCCGGAGCTGAACTCGACGCCCTTGAGATTGCCCTCCCCGCCGCAGACGTGGACCGGGCCCTCGCCGATCGACGCGAGCACCTCGTCGGCGACGTCGGCGGGCTCGCTCACGGTCATGCCCGGGAGATCCATGTCCAGACCGGCGCGGATCATGGCCGGGGTCCGGGTCACGCCGAGGATCACCTCGACCACGTCGACCCCGTGCTCGCGCATCTCCAGCCAGAGCCCCTCCACGAAGACCCGGCTGAACGCCTTGGCCGCCGAGTAGATGCTCATGTCCGCGTGTCCGAGGTAGCCGGCCATCGACCCCATGACCACGATGCCGCCCCGGCCGCGGGCCTTGAGCGCGGGGGCGAAGTGCCGGATGACCGCCAGCGGCGAGGTGATGTTGAGGTCGATGACCTGCTGGACCCGCTCCATGTCCGACTCGGCGAACTCCGCGCCGTAGGTGTTGGCCCCGGCGTTGAGGACCACCAGCCCCACGTCCAGTCCCTCGCAGGCGGCGGCGATCCCGTCGGCGGCACCGGGCCCGGTGAGGTCGACGGAGAGCACGCGGCACTCCACACCCCGGGCGCGGACGGCCTCGGCGGTCTCCTCGAGGGGTCCGCTCCGGCGGGCGACCAGCACGGAGGAGACGCCGGCGTCGGCCAGGCGGAGGGCGATCTCGGCACCCACTCCCTCGCTGCCGCCCACGACCAGAGCCCAGGGGCCGTACGTGGACGGATCGATCTGCTTCTTTTTGACGGGTGTCGACATAGTCTCCAGAGTATGACCAACGACAGCGACAGTCCTGAAATCGGCCGAGGTCCGCTCCCGAGGATCGAGGGCGTGGACGACTTCCAGTTGAGCAGCATGCGGGAGCGACTGGGGGACACCTTCGATCCGATCGCGGTCCCCGACCTGCCCACGCCGGATCCGGATCTCGATCGTTCGGTGGCGGAGCTGCGCAGGCTGCGTGAGGCGATCGCCGGGCTCGCCCACTCGGAGGTCGAGCTGGGGGACATCGCGGACCGGTTGGCCGAGGTCGCGGACCTCCTCGAGCCCCGCGTGCCGGAGCCGGCCCGTCGGCTGGAGGCCATGTGGACCGGCGCCGGGTCCCGCCGGGCCAACCCCGTCGGCGGTCCGGAGAACCCGATCGCCCCGCCGGTGCGGTTCTCCGGGTGTGACGACGGGTCGGTGACGGCGGAGGTCACGCTCGGACTGGCCTACCAGGGCCCTCCCGGGTGCGTCCACGGAGGGATCAGCGCGCTGATCATCGACCACATGATGGGCTTCGCGAACCACTGGGGAGGCCGCTACGGCATGACGGCCCACTACGAGATCGACTACCGGTCACCCACGCCGCTGCTGCGGCCGCTGACGTTCCGCTCGTGGGTGGACGAGGTGGACGGCCGCAAGACCTGGACCAAGGCGACCATCCACGCGGGCGACCGGCTGTGCGTCGAGGCCCGCGGGCTCTTCCTCGAGGCGAGCGTCGCGGTGCCGGGTCGCCCGGACCAGCGGTCGACCGTGGGGGACGGTGCCTGACCGGACCCGACACCTGGCCCCGGGGTGTCGACCCCGGGGCGCCGCCGACTCAGTGTTGGAGGTCGACCTGCACGACCTTCTGCAGGTAGGGGGCGATCACCTCGGTCAGGCCCGAGGCCAACTGGTCCGGGTCCTCGGGCGGGAGCGAGATGAAGCTGATGCCGATCCGGGCGATGATCGAGGCCGCCAGCCGGGCCTGGCTCGCCTCGATCCGCATCCAGCTCTCGGACAAGGCCGGCACGAGCACCTCGGTGGCGCGCTCGATGAGCGGCCCCGCCTCGGTGGTGATCAGCCGCAGCAGGTCCGGCTTGATGTCCCCCGTCACGAGCGCCCGGATGAGCGGGTCACGACTGCTGGACCGCAGGAAGCCGTTGATCCCCTCACTCAGGGCCAGCTCGATCTGCCCGGGATGCCTGATGATGGAGTCCCGGATCTCGCCGGCGAAGGTTTCCGACAGCTGGAGCGCGTACGCCTGGGCCAGGCCCTGACGGTTGCCGAACGTGCTGTAGAGCGTCTGGCGGCTCAGTCCTGCGGCCTTGGCCACGTCGGACATGGTCACGGCCGACCAGTCACGGGACTCCAACAGTTCGTGCATCGCGTCGAAGACGGTGAGGCGAGGCGACCAACGCTCCCCCTGGGAATCCCCGGAGGAGCGTCGGTCACTGGTGGAGGGGCGGCGCGGCATGAGGTCCATTGTTCCTGATCTGGCGTCCGCGGGTGGTGGAGGGCTACTTCACGGGCAGGAAGTCGACCTTGTCGCGGACGCCGCAGTCCGAGCACCGCCAGGTGGTGGGGATCGCCGACCACGGGGTCCCGGGCGGGAATCCCTCACGCGGCTCGCCGGCCGCCTCGGAGTAGTGGTGCCCGCAGTTCGGGCACACGTACTCGCCGGTCGGCGACGTCTGGTCGGCGGCGATGTCGGTGTCCGCGACCACCTTCTCCGCCACCGCGGTGGAGCCGGCGGCGGCCGCATCGACCCCGTGGCGGGCGAGGATCTTCTCGCGCTTGGACGGCTGGATGTTGGCCCGGGTGATGTCACCGTCGTAGTGGGCCAGCACCCGCTTGTCCATGACCTTGCGCCACAGCGGCGGCACGTAGGCCAGGACCATCATCGTGGCGTACCCGGACGGCAGCTGCGGGGCCTGCTCGAAGCTGCGCAGGACCTGGTAGCGGCGCATCGGGTTGGCGTGGTGATCCGAATGGCGCTGCAGGTGGTACAGGAAGATGTTGGTCACCAGGTGATCGGAGTTCCACGAGTGCTCCGGGCGGCAGCGCTGGTAGCGGCCGGCGGAGGTCTTCTGCCGCTTGAGGCCGTAGTGCTCCAGGTAGTTGACCACCTCCAGCAGCGAGAAGCCGAAGACCGCCTGGACGAGGAGCCAGGGCGCGACCTCCCAGCCGAACACGGCGATCAGTCCGCCGAAGAGCACGACGGTCATGAGCCACGCGTTGAGGTTGTCGTTGCGGATCGTCCACGGGCTCTTGCCCAGGCGACCGAGCCGCTCGGACTCGAGGTGCCAGGCCGACCGTGCGGATCCCACGACGCTGCGCGGCAGGAACGCCCAGAACGACTCGCCGAAGCGCGAGCTGGCCGGGTCCTCGGGAGTGGCGACGCGGGCGTGGTGCCCACGGTTGTGCTCGATGAAGAAGTGTCCGTACCCGGTGGTGGCCAGGGCGACCTTGGACAGCCACTTCTCGCTCCCGGCGATCTTGTGGCCGAGCTCGTGCGCGGTGTTGATCCCGATCCCGCCCGTGATGGCCACCGTCCAGGCCACACCGATCGAGGCGGCGATCCCGAGCCCGCCGTCGTAGCCGAGCCACGACAGGTCCTGGGCGGTCCACAGGTAGCAGGCGACGATGAGGGACGCGTACTGGAAGGGGATGTACAGGTAGGTGCACCAGCGGTAGAAGGGGTCCGCCTCGAGCCGGTCCATCACCTCGTCCGGCGGGTTCTGGCCGTCGGCTCCGACCGCCAGGTCGCCGAGGGGGATGGCGACGTAGACCAGGACGGGGAGCAGGAACCACGCGGCGGTGGCGGCCCAGCCCAGACCCAGCCCGTTGAACCCGATGACGAACGGCATCGAGAGGAACAGCCCCATCGCCGGGATCAGGCCGAGCAGCCACAGGTACCGCTTGGCGTCGGTCCACGCGTACGGCTCGACCGCGGCGTCGGTGGCGTCACCCACCGCGGCGGTGTCCTGGGCGGCGGCGTCCCGGGCGGCGGGGTCCGTCGTGGGGTCCCGGTCGGGACGCTCGTCTGCGCCCCGGGGGCGGATGTACTCGGTGCTGGACATCGTCAACGACCTCCAAAGATCACTGGTGATGTGGCCTACGCCACTGTCTGGAGACAAGATTAGACAAATTCCCGGGCCATGTCTAGACATGGGGTCTGATTTTGTCCAGGGAGGACGACGACGAGGCCATCCGTTCCACCGGCCGGTGCGGAATACGGGGGCGGTCCGCGCAGTTGTACCGACAGGTCGTCGGATCCACTCCGACGCGGGAGGAGTGGCGGACGTGACGATGCAGCAGGCCGCCATGCGCACCTTGATGCGGGCCGAGAACAACAACATCACGCTCGACCGCAGCGTCTTCACCCGCGAGAACTTCCACCGGATCGGTCAGTTCGCGCGACCGCACACCCGGTTGATCGTCCTGTTCCTGATCCTGTCCGTGTTCGGGGCCTCCCTCGCCGTGGTGACCCCGCTGCTCGCCGGCCGGGTGGTCACCGCGATCGTGGACGGCGCCGCGGTACGGGTGGTGTTCCTCCTCGCCGCCGCCATCGCGGTGATCGGCATCGTCGAGGCGGTCAACAACGTCGTGACCAGGTTCTGGTCGGCGCGAATCGGCGAGGGTCTGATCCTCGACCTGCGCCGTTCGGTGTTCGACCACGTCCAGACCATGCCGGTCGCGTTCTTCATGCGTACCCGCACCGGTGCGCTGGTGAGTCGGCTCAACAACGACGTCCTGGGCGCCCAGCGGGCCTTCTCGGACACCCTCTCCGGGGTCGTGTCCAACCTCGTCCAGCTCATCCTCACCCTGGTGGTGATGGCCGGGATCAACTGGCAGCTGACCCTCATGTCGGTGCTGCTGCTACCGGTGTTCCTCTTCCCCGCCCGCTACGTGGGCAGGCGCCTGGCCAGGCTCCGTCGCGAGGCCTCCGACCTCAACGCGTCGATGAACGACCAGATGACAGAGCGTTTCAACGCCGGCGGCGCGACCCTCGTCAAGTTGTTCGGCCGCCCCGACGCCGAGTCCGCGGAGTTCGCCTCCCGCGCGGGTCGGGTGCGGGGCATCGGGGTCCGCACCGCGCTGCTCATGAGCGTGTTCATGAACTCGCTGACGCTGGTCTCCACCCTGGCCCTCGCGCTGGTCTACGGCGTCGGCGGCTGGTTCGCCCTCACCGGCGGGATGGACGCGGGGTCCGTCGTCGCCCTCGCCCTCCTCCTGACCCGCCTGTACGGCCCGCTGACCTCGCTGGCCAACGCACCGATGGACGTGGTGACCGCTATCGTGAGCTTCGAGCGGGTCTTCGAGGTCCTGGACCTGGACCCGCTGCTCAAGGACGCCCCCGACGCCGTCGACGTGCCCGAGGGCCCCGCCGCCATCGAGTTCGACGACGTCCGGTTCTCCTACCCCTCGGCCGACAAGGTCTCCCTGGCCTCGCTGGAGGAGGTCGCCGTACTCGACACCCGCGGCGGGCAGGAGGTCCTGCACGGGGTCAGCTTCCACGCCGAACCGGGGCAGATGATCGCACTGGTCGGATCGTCGGGCGCGGGCAAGTCGACCATCGCGTCGCTGCTCCCGCGGCTGTACGACGTGGACTCGGGGGCGGTGCGGGTGGCCGGCCTCGACGTGCGTGAGGTCACCTCGTCGTCGTTGCGCCGGACGGTGGGCATGGTCACCCAGGACGGCCACCTCTTCCACGACACGATCCGGTCCAATCTGACCTTCGCCCGTCCGGAGGTGACCGACGAGCTGGTGTGGGACGCCCTGCGCCGGGCGCGGCTGGAGGAGCTGGTCCGGTCGCTGCCCGACGGGCTGGACACCGTCATCGGCGACCGCGGGTACCGCCTCTCCGGTGGCGAGAGGCAGCGCCTGACCATCGCGAGGCTGCTCATCGCGGAGCCCTCCGTGGTGGTGCTGGACGAGGCCACGAGCGCACTGGACTCCACCAACGAGTCCGCGGTCCAGGAGGCCCTCACCGAGGCGATGTCCCACCGGACGTCCCTGGTGATCGCCCATCGACTGTCCACCGTGCGCGCCGCCGACCGCATCCTCGTGCTCGAGGGCGGCAGCGTGGTGGAGTCGGGCACCCACCCCGAGCTGCTGGCCGCGGGTGGGCGGTACACCGAGCTGTACGAGACCCAGTTCGCGGACCAGGAGTAGCAGCCGCGTCGGCGGGGCCGGTCAGCAGCACCCCCACCGGTCAGCAGCACTCCCACCGGTCGGAAGCACCCCCGTCAGTAGCGTCCCCCGGCGATCGCGTCGTGGACCCGGTCGGTGTCGGCGTCGGCCCAGCCCGGGGGGTCCAGGATCCGGGCCCACATCTGCGCGGCGTCCGGCCCGAAGGTGTGACCGTGGCCGGCAGGGACCTCCGCGGAGAACACCATGTCCAGGGTGACCTGCCAGAACGTCACGAACGGGGTCCACCGCACCCCCGGGTCGAGATCGGGGCCCAGTGGCTCCCGCAGCCAGTCCGGGCGCTGCAGCAGGAGGTCGGGCGACCACCAGGTGATGGGATCGGAGGCGTGCTGCCAGTAGACGATCCGCGGAGAGGACCAGGGCGCGCCGTCGAGATCCAGATCCGGCCCGCCGGCGGCGAAGCGCACGTGCTCACCGCCGTCGATCACCGGTAGTCGCTCCGGCGAGCCCGCATCGCGGTGGGCGGTGAGGTAGGACCACTGCGGTGAGAAGTTGGGCGTGCCCACCCACAGCGCGCCGTCGGTCCGGGCCACCATGTCCTGGGCACCACCGAAGGCGGTCTGCCCCCCGAAGGAGCCGAGGCTCTCCCCGAACGCGACGAGTGCGGGGCGACGGGCCTCGGGCACGTCCGCGACGGCGCGCTCCACCGCCTCGAACAGGGCGCGTCCCGCGCGCTGGGGCGACTGCCGATCGGCCACGAACGCCAGGGGGCTGGGCAGGAACGAGTACTGCATGGCCGCGATCGCGGAGTCTCCGCCAGTGGTGTACTCGAGGGCCCCGGCCACGCGGGGGTTGACCCATCCGCGCCCGGTGGTGGTGGCGACGGCCAGCACGGACCTGTCGAAGGCTCCCGTGCGGTGGAGCTCGGCCACCACGAGGTCGGCGGCCTCCTCGACGGTGCCGGCCGCGTCATGCCCGGCGTAGACACGGATCGGGGTGCGCGCCGCCCGCCCCGTCACCTCCTCGATCTCACTCGCGGTGGGCCCGCCCGCGACGAAGGTCCGGCCCTCCCTGCCCAGGCTCTCCCACGCCTGCGCGGACGCCGGCGACCCCGACCTC
>NZ_JAALEB010000219.1:0-3128 GCF_014145165.1 Dietzia sp. Cai40
CTCCGTACGGGAGTTACCGGGAGCGATGCCGCACCCACGGTGGATCCGAATATTTTTGGTGCTTGTCGTGGGGTTGGTGCTGCGGAAATGGGGGAGCGGCCTGCCTCCGTGTGGTGACAGGCCGCTCGGTGGTGCGGGGTTTAGTCTTTGTCGCGCCGCGGGACGTCCGGGAACGGTTTGCCGTCGTTGACCTCGGCCTCGAGGGTGGTGACGTACTGGCTGACGGCTTCGCGGATGAAGTCGGCGAGGGTGGTGATCCCGACGTGCGGGCCACCGAACGCGAGCGCGTTGTCGACCCGGTCTTTGAGCTCGGTGCCGAGTTTGACCGACACGGTGCCCTCGCGGTTGTACTTCTTGGCGGCCGGCGCCTCGGCTCGGCGCGAGTGCAGGTTCCGTGAGCGACGCTGGATGGGTGCCGGCTCTTCGGGGGTGGGGATGGCGGTCACTGGTTCGCTCCTTGTCCGGTGATGGTGTCGACGACGGCGGCGACCTGTTCGCGGATGTAGGCGGCCCGAGCGTCCGGGAGTTGGTCGAGACCCATGCCGGCGACGGCGGCGGCGGGGATGAAGGCCAGGTGGGGGATCGGCTCTCCGAGGACTGGGGCGTCGATCTGCTCGGCCAGTCGCGTGATGCGCTCGACGTATTCGTTGTGCTGCTTGATGCGGCGGTCGACGTCGTTGATGACGATGCCGGTGAACTCGATGGGAGAGGCCAGGATCGCTCCGAGGCCGTCGTCTTCGTCGTTGGCGAGGTCGATCTCCTTGACCATCTCCCGGATGCCGCGGTAGGCGCCTTCGGAGGGGGAGGCGACCAGGACCACGCCGGTGGTAGCGGCGACGTGGGCGTTGAGGGTGAGCACGTTGATGGCCG
Organism: Dietzia sp. Cai40; assembly: GCF_014145165.1. Lineage (NCBI taxonomy): Bacteria > Bacillati > Actinomycetota > Actinomycetes > Mycobacteriales > Dietziaceae > Dietzia > Dietzia sp. Cai40. The sequence goes on from NZ_JAALEB010000219.1 coordinate 871, forward strand.
GCGGGCAGTCGATGAGGATGACGTCGTACTCGTCGGCGATCGGCCGCAGGGCCTTGGTCAGGACCATCTCGCGCAGTTTGGCCCCCTCGAGGGCGGAGTTGATCGCGGCCATTTCGCCGACGGGGGCGGCGGGGATGAGGTCGATGCCGTCTCGCTTGGTGGGGATACGCACGTCGGCGAGGGTGGCGCGGTTGGCCGTGGGGATCGCGGTGTCGAGGACGTCGGCGATGCTGAGGTCCGGGCGCGTGGTGTCGTTGCGGCCGGTGAGCCATTCGGTGGCGTTGCACTGGCCGTCGATGTCGATGACGAGGACCTTGAGGCCGCGGCTGGCGGCTTCGTGCGCCAGGTGCAGGGTCAGCGTGGTCTTGCCGACGCCACCTTTGAGGTTGGCGAGGGCGACGATGGCGGTCATGGGATCTCCTTGAGGTTTTGCCGGAGGGGTCTCTCAACAGGTTCGATTGTAGCGCAGGTGTTGCACGTCGCACAAGCGGTGCGGGTACTACATGCGATGCAGTGGTGTGGTTAGTTGTTGCCGCGGGCGCGGTCGAGGGTCGGCGCTGCGAGGTCCAGGCCGCGGGCCTTGATGAAGGCTCGGAGGGTGCCGGCTTCGTCGCTGGAGGGAACGGCTTCGAGTCCGTCCTTGACGATCGCGATTACGCGGTCTCCGTCGTTGAAGGTTTCGCGGATCGCGCCGCTCCAGTTGTGGACCTTGTCGTCGATGAACTGGACCTCGTACAGGGTGGAGGGCTGGTTGCTGGGGGAGAGGTAGTCGTGGTCGTCGGCGATCCAGACTGAGGTGAGGGTGACAGTGCCGCGCCTGGTGTTGATCTCGGTGGAGAAGACGTGGTCGATGCGTCCGGCGATCATCATCGTGGTGCTCCTTGTGGCTGTGCCGGGGAGGTCCGCGGCTGGGTGCGAGTCTAGGTGTGGCGGTGCGTGAGCTCGGCGAGCGTAGCGAGCAGGTCGGCGCGGCCGGCGCCGCCGCTGCGGGTGGCGATGACGGTCCAGCACTGGCCGTTGATGGCGATGAGATGGGCGTGCGCGGTGCACGGGTCCTGGGCGTGCAGGTCGATGGTGACATTCGCGGCGAGCTCGTAGGCCCGGTGCTGGGCGTGGTGGTGGTCGCCGAGCGTGGTGTCGGTGATTGAGTGCAGGCGTTGGCCGTCGGGCGTGCAAGTGTCGATCTCGATGATGTGCATGACTACTCCTGGTCGGGGTCGGGTGCGTGGATGCAGTAGCCCTCGCTGCCGCTGACGAACGCGCCGCCGGCGTACTGGCCGTTGTCGGAGGCCAGGTCGTGAGCGAGGGCGTAGATCTGGGCGGCGAGGTCGTTGCGGTCGAGCTGGCCGTTCTCACCTCGGTGGGGGGTGACGATTCCCGCTCGGGAGCCGACGGTGACGTGCCGGGCGCGGTAGTCGCCGGCCTGGGCGACGGCGAGGGCGTCGTGGACGACGTCGTCGTAGCGAGTGCCGGTGATCGGGGCGGTGTTCATGCCGGCAATGGTGGCACGGTGGGCCGCTGCGACTGGCCGCTCTTGCCAGTCGCAGCGGCCGATCTGTGGATGAGCGGATGCCTGTGAAATGCCGCGGTGGCCGGACGAAGATCGTCCGGCCACCGGCCTCCACGGGATCAGCGGTGCAGCGGGTTGAAGGCTGCGATCTTGAGCCCCTTGGGGGTCTGGACGATGGAGGCCGACAGGGCGCGGACTCGGGTGCCTACGGTGAGGACTGCGGCGACGGTGAACTGGTAGCGGGGGGTCTTGTTCCTGCTGGGCAGTTCGGTCTTGGTGATGTGCATGCGCTTGAGCGTGGCCTCAGTCTCGCCCTTGCAGAGAGTGCGGCGGGCGACGGCGGCGCGGTTGATCGACTTGATCCCGGAATCGGTGCCGATGTCCGCTCCGACGGTGTACGGGGGGCGACGGCCGTTGTAGACGGCGAGGGCACGGGTCAGGATCGCGTCGAGGGCTAGGACCTCCTGGGCGGTGGGCTTGGTCGGGTCGTCGAGGTCGGCGGCAGTGCCCTGGTCGGCGTCCGGCTGGGTCAGCGCGGTGGCCATGAGGTCGCCGACGACCTTCTCGGTGGCGGTGGCGAGGACCATCTGGGCCTCGGCGAGGGTGAGGCCGCGCTCGGTGGCGGCGGTGAGGGCGTGGCGGACGTTGGCGTAGTCGGCCCTCGTGGGGTCCAGGTCGACCAGGGCAGTGACCAGGATGTTCATGCTGCGCTCCTTGCGGTCCTGCCGGGGGCTTGTCCCTCTCGGCA
>NZ_JAALEB010000021.1:0-4573 GCF_014145165.1 Dietzia sp. Cai40
CACGAGTCGGCCACCGCGCGGTGCCGGGCCGCCTCCCCCGCGAGGCGGCTGCGCAGGAAGTCGTCGACGAGCATCTCGATGTCCGCGGCGGTGAACGGTCGCAGTCCGATCATGCGCGCGAGGACCACCGGCCCGGCGAGCTGGGCCACCGCCAGGTCGCGGTCCCCGGGGATCAGGGTTCCGGCGGACTCGGCGGTGGACAGGACGGCGTGCAGGGGGGCGGCGTAGGAGTCCACGACGCCGCGGCGCAGCTCGCCCACCTCGTCGTCGTCCCCGGCACCCCGGCCCATCGCCAGCCATCCCCACATCGACTGCTGGAGCGGGGCGTCCTGGATCAGGCGCGTCATGGACGTGCACAGCTGGACGAGTTGATCGCGCACCGGGGCGTCACTCGGAGGCGGCTCCGGCGCCGGCAGCAGGCGCCGGAACGCCGCCGCGATCAGTGAGTCGGTGGAGGGGAAGTTGCGGTACAGCGTGGTCCGGGCGACGCCGGACACGCGGGTGACCGCGTCCACCGTCACCGCCGCGGCACCACCTGACAGGAGCAGGTCCACCGCGGCGTCCAGGAGTTTTCCCCGCGAGCGGGCGCGGCGCGGATCGGTCGGAGACTGCATGGGTCCATTGTGACGGCCCCCGGTGGGATACGGTGTGGTGACCCGACCGATACCGGCGGTATCGTTTCTTCAGATGTCGCCACCTCCGACCCCAGGGAGCCGAAGTGCTGGAACTGACCACCGGACGGCGCCGCTGGCTGCTGTTCGTCAACATCGTGGCGGTGTCGCTGGTCGTCGCCACGATGTCCGCGCTATACACCTCCCTCCCGGACATCGCCGTGGCCACCGGGGCAACCCAGGCCCAGCTCACCTGGATCGTCGATTCCTACACGCTGGCGCTCGCCGCGCTCGTGCTCACCGCAGGCGCCCTGGGCGACCGCTTCGGCCGCCGGGCCACCCTCATCGTGGGGCTGGCCCTGTTCACCGTGTCCTCGGCCCTGCCCATCTGGCTGGACTCGCCGCTCTGGGTGATCGTCCTGCGTGCGGTGGCCGGAGTGGGCGCGGCGTTCGTCATGCCCTCCACGCTCTCGCTGCTCACCGCCAGTTTCCCGTCCGAACGTCGCGGCTCCGCGGTGGGCATGTGGGCCGGGTTCGCGGGTATCGGCGGGATCGTCGGCCTGCTCAGCTCGGGGGTCATGCTGGAGGTGTGGTCGTGGAAGGCGATCTTCGTGGTCTACTCCGGCATCGGTCTGCTGGTGCTCCTGGCCGCCCTCACGATCGGTGAATCCGTGGCGTCCCGGCACGGGCGGCCGGACGTGCTGGGATCCGTGTTCTCGGCGCTCGCGGTCGGCGGCGTCGTCTTCGGCCTCATCGAGGGTGCGCACACGAGTTTCTCCGACCCCCTCGTCGTCGTCACCCTCATCGTGGCCGCGGTGAGCCTGCTGGCCTTCGTCCTGGTCGAACTCCGTGCCACCGACCCACTCCTCGACGTGCGGTACTTCCGCCGCCGGGGCTTCGCCACGGGTTCCATCTCCGTCGGGATGCAGTTCCTGACGATCTTCGGGTTCTTCCTGCTGATCGTGCAGTACCTGCAGTTGGTCAAGGGGTACGACCCGATCGCCGCCTCCCTGGCGTTGGCACCGATGGCGCTGCCGGTCCTGCTCTTCTCGTTGGTCTCGCCCCGCATCACCGCCGTGGTCGGACTGCGGGTCGTCTCCGTGGTGGGCGTCGGCGCGATCGCGGCCGGGATGATCCTGCTCTCCCGGCTGGGCGTCGACTCCACGTACTGGGACATCATGTGGCCGATGCTCGCGGCGGGCGTGGGTCTGGGGCTCTCGACGGCGCCGGCGACCTCGGCGATCGTCTCTGACATCTCCGTCGACGAACAGGGGGTGGCCGCCGCCGTCAACGACGCGATGCGCGAGGTGGGAGCCGCGATCGGCATCGCGCTCTCGGGCAGCATCCTGGCCGGCCGCTACGCCACCGGGATCGTCGACGTCCTGCCCGGCGTGCCCGAGTCCGGGCGGCAGGCGGTGGAGAGCTCGTTCGCCGGCGCGGTGGAGTTCGTCGCCGTGGCCGGGCCGGCGCTCCAGGGGATAGTCGACGCCGCCGCCGACGTCTTCGTGACCGGGATCTCCGACGCACTGTTCGCGCTGGGGCTGGTCGCGGCGGGCGCTGCGGTGGTGCTGCTGTTCGTGGCCCCCGGGCGGGGTTACGTCCCCCACGGCGAATCGGAGACGGCCGATGCGGCTGCGGCGGCTGCTGCTGCTGCTGCGGGGGACGCCGGGGTCGCCGGCGGTTCCGAACCCGCCTCGATGGCATCCGCTTCCGCGCCTGCCCGCAACCGGGGGACCCGCCCCCGACCATGAACACGCGCGTGCGCGGCGGTGCACGCGAGAGCGCAGCGGCTGAGGCGTACGGCGAGCGCACGAGCGGATGCACAGGTGAGCGGCGGGCCGCCCACCCTCGCTAGCGCTCGCTCCGCGGCTCGAACCGGGCTCCGCCCGTGCGCCGGTTACTCGCCGCTGCGCTCGCTAGCGCTCGCTAGCGCTCGCTAGCGCTCGCTTCGCGGCTCGAACCGGACGGTCACCGCCTTGAAACCGGGCGTGTTGGACTCCCGCGCCACGTTCTGACGGTGGACCAGGTTGTTGGCCTCGGGGAAGTAGGCCGCGCAGCAGCCGCGGGCCGTCGGGTAGGACACCAGCCGGAACTCCTCCGCCCTGCGCTCGCTGGTCACGCCGTCCGAGCCGGTGAACACACTCACCACGTCGACCAGTTGGCGGTCCGCGAGGCCCAGGTCGCGCAGGTCATCCGGGTTCACGAGGATCACCCGGCGCCCCTCGGAGATGCCCCGGTAGCGGTCGTCGAGACCGTAGAAAGTGGTGTTGTACTGGTCGTGGGACCGCATGGTCTGCAGGATCAGGTGCCCGGCCGGGGCCTCCAGCCACTCGAGCGGTGACACCGTGAAGTGCGCGCGCCCGGACGGGGTGGCGAAGGACCGGGTGTCGCGCGGCGGGTTGGGCAGCACGAACCCGGACTTCTGTCGCACCCGCCGGTTGTAGTCGGTGAAGCCGGGGATCACCCGCGCGATGTGGTCGCGGATCACGTCGTAGTCCTCCGCCATCGCGCGCCACCCCACCGGGTGGTCGTGACCGAGGATCGCCTCCGCCATGCCCGCGACGATCTGCGGTTCGCTGAGCAACTGCTCCGACACCGGCTCCAGCCGCCCCTGGGACGAGCGGATCACCGACATCGAGTCCTCCACCGAGACGAACTGTGCGCCCCCGGGGTGGCGGTCGTCGCGGTCCGTCCGCCCGAGAGTCGGGAGGATGAGCGACGTCTGCCCGTGGACCACGTGGGAGCGGTTGGGCTTGGTCGACACGTGGACGGTCAGCCCGGTGCGTTGCATCCCCTTCTCGAGGACGTCGGTGTCCGAACAGGCCTTGGCGAAGTTGCCGCCCATGGAGACGAACACGTCCACGTCACCGCGCTCGAACGCCTCGAGCGTCTCGGTCGAGTCGTAGCCGTGCTCACGCGGCGAGGCGATGCCGAACTCGTCGTCGAGCCCGTCCAACAACGTCGCGCCCGGCTTCTCCCAGATCCCCATGGTCCGGTCGCCCTGCACGTTCGAGTGGCCGCGGACCGGGCAGGCGCCGGCCCCGGGCTTGCCGAAGTTGCCCTGCAGCAGCAGGACGTTGACGATCTCGCGCAGGGTGTCCACCGAGTGGGGCTGCTGCGTGAGTCCCAGAGCCCAGCAGATGATCGTGCCCCGCGAGTGCACGAGCAGCGTCGCCAGTCGCTCGACCTGGTCGCGGCGCAGACCCGTGGCCCGCTCGGTGGTCTCCCAGTCAAGCTCGGCACGCGCGGCGGCGTAGTCCCGGAAGCCCTCGGTGCACGTGTCCACGAAGTCGCGGTCCACGACCGTGCCGGGCGCGGCCTCCTCGGCCCGGAGCAGCAGGTGGCCCAGGGCCTGGAACAGCGCGAGGTCGCCACCCACCTTGATCTGCAGGAAGTCATCCGAGACGGTCTCGCCCCCGCCCTCGACCAGGCTCTTGGCGATCCCGGTGGGGGACTGCGGATCGGCGAACCCCAGCAGTCCGGCCTCGGGCAACGGGTTGACCGCCACCACGTGGGCCCCGCGCCGCCGGGCGTCGGTGAGGGTGGAGAGCATCCGTGGGTGGTTGGTGCCGGGATTCTGTCCGACGACGAGGATGACGTCCGCGTGATCGAAATCCTCGAGCGAGACAGTCCCCTTGCCGATGCCGATCGTGGGCGTCATGGCCGACCCGGAGGACTCGTGGCACATGTTGGAGCAGTCGGGCAGGTTGTTGGTGCCGATGGACCGCGCGAGAAGTTGGTACATGAACGCGGTCTCGTTGGCCGTCCGACCGGAGGTGTAGAACACGCAGCGGTCGGGCGAGGTGGCGGTGACGTGCTCGGCCATGAGCGCGAACGCCTCCCGCCAGCCGATCGGAGAGTAGTGCTCGTCGCCGGGCCTGAGCACCACCGGCTCGGTGATCCGGCCCTGGTTGCCCAGCCAGTACTCGGTCTTGTCCCACAGCTCGCGGATCGGGTGGGCG
>NZ_JAALEB010000220.1:0-19594 GCF_014145165.1 Dietzia sp. Cai40
CGGCCCGCGCCGCCGCCGTGCGCGCCACCCGGTCCACGGGCGAGCGGCCCGACCTCGGGGGCGTCACCGTCGCCGAGCTGCACACCCAGTACACGCACCAGGAACTGCTCCTGCGTACCGCGCTGGGGATCGGCGACCACGTGGCCGTGACCCCGTCCGGCGGATCGTTGCTCGCGGACCCGCTGTTCTCCGCCGGGCTCGAGCGCATCGGCTACGCCGCCAACGACGTCATGGAGGGCCGCTCCGAGCGCGCGCTCGCCCACGCCACCAGCGGCCACCTGCTGCAGCAGAACCTCATCTGCCTCCTGGAAGGACGCACCGCATGAGCGCCCACAGCACCGGTCTCCCAGCGGCCGTTCTCGGCACCGGACAGACCCACCACGTCGCCCGGCGCACCGACGTCTCCATGGCCGGCCTCTGCCGCGAGGCGATCGACGCCGCCATGGCCGACGCCGGCGTGGGATGGGACGACATCGACGCGGTGATCGTGGGCAAGGCCCCCGACCTGTTCGAGGGCGTGATGATGCCCGAGCTCATGATGGCCGATGCACTCGGCGCGGTCGGCAAGCCGCTCCTGCGCGTCCACACCGCCGGCTCGGTCGGCGGCTCCACCGCCGTGGTGGCCGCCTCGCACATCCAGTCCGGCCGCTACCGTCGCGTGCTGGCCGTGGCGTGGGAGAAGCAGTCCGAGTCCAACGCCATGTGGGCCCTCAGCCTGCCCGTGCCGTTCACGGCCCCCGTCGGTGCCGGTGCCGGCGGGTACTTCGCCCCGCACGTGCGCTCCTACATCCGCACCACCGGGGCCCCTGAGCACGTCGGCGCGATGGTGGCGGTCAAGGATCGGCTCAACGGGTCCATCAACCCCCACGCCCACCTCAAGCAGCCCGACCTCACGGTGGACAAGGTGCTGCAGGGGCAGATGCTGTGGGACCCCATCCGGTTCGACGAGACCTGCCCGTCCTCCGACGGCGCCTGCGCGATCGTCCTCGGCGACGCCGAGGCGGCCGAGGCGGTCGAGTCCACCGGCCGGAACGTCGCCTGGGTGCACGCCACCGCGCTTCGCACCGAGCCCGGCACCTACGCGTTCCGCAACTACCGCAACCCGCAGGCCGGCCGCGACGCCGCCGCCGCGCTGTGGGCCGAGGCCGGGATCACCAACCCGGCCGAGGAGATCGACGCGGCCGAGATCTACGTCCCCTTCTCCTGGTTCGAGCCCATGTGGCTGGAGAACCTCGGGTTCTGCGAGGAGGGCGAGGGCTGGCGCATGACCGAGTCCGGTGCCACCGCGCGCGACGGGTCCCTGCCCGTCAACCCGTCCGGCGGCGTGCTGTGCTCCAACCCGATCGGCGCGTCCGGCATGCTGCGCTTCGCCGAGGCCGCCCGGCAGGTCATGGGCCGCGCCGACGAGCACCAGGTCCCGGGGGCACGCAAGGCCCTCGGCCACGCCTACGGCGGCGGGTCCCAGTACTTCTCCATGTGGGTTGTGGGGACCGACCGTCCGGAGCGTCACTCATGAGCAATCCGTACCTGGATGAGACCGGCCAGTATCGGCCTCTGGAGATGAGCGACGCCGCCCTGGCCAGTCCCGCCTTCGCCGCCGCGCGCCGCTCGTGGGCCGCGACCAACGCCGGCGACCGCGATGCCTGGATCGCCGGATGGTCTCCCGAGGGCACCATCGAGGATCCCGTGGGTCCGTCGATGTTCGACGCCGAGGGAATCGGCCACACCGGCACGACGCGACTCCTGGAGTTCTGGGAGAAAGCCGTGGCCACCCCGGACCACATCGAGTTCCGCTTCGATCGGGGGATCGCCGCGGGCGACGAACTGCTCTGCGTCGGCACCATGCGCACCCACATGGGCTCCAGCATCATGGAGATCGACATCGCCGTGGACTACCGCGTCGACGCCGACGGTCGTCTGGTCTCCCTTCGCGCCTTCTGGGAGCAGGACGTGGCCATGGCCTCGGGACTGCGGCCGCTCACCGACGACGACAGGGCCGCCATCGCCGGCGCCGCCGGAAAGGGCCAGTGACCATGGGCCGCGTAGTGGACGCCGAGTTCTCCGTCCCCATCTCCTTCTCCCCCGTCGATCAGATCATCGATATCGCCCGCGGTGCCGAGGCCGCCGGCTTCGACCGGATCGTCCTGCCCGACTCGCTGTTCCACCCGCGACGCCAGGACGAGGACTACCCGTACACCCCCGACGGCTCGCGGATGTGGGACGAGAACACCCAGTGGGTGGAGCCGCTCATCGCCTCCGCGGCCATGGGCGGGGCCACCTCGACCATCCGCTTCTGCCCGCAGGTGCTCAAGGTCGGCCCGCGCAATCCGCTGTTGCTCACCAGGCAGGTGGCCTCGGTGGCGTTGCTCACCGGGAACCGCTTGGACCTGGGCGTGGGCATCGGCTGGGACCCCAACGAGTTCGAGTGGTGCGGCGCGCCGTTCAAGGGCCGCGGCAAGCGCACGGACGAGTCGCTGGCGATCATGCGCCAGGCCCTGCGGGGTGAGTGGATGGAGTTCCACGGCCAGCACTTCGACTTCGACGAGCTGATCTTCACCCCCGCGCCCAGCGAGCAGGTGCCGTTCTACGTGGGCGGACACACCGAGATCGCGCTCAAGCGGGCCGCGCGCGTGGGCCAGGGCTGGACCAGCGCCATGATGGGTTACGACGAGATCGTGGCCACCGTGACGCGCCTGGGCGAGCTCCTCGAGGCCGACGGGCGCTCACTGGCCGACCGCGGCGACGGCAAACCCTTCGCCATCCAGGTGGTGTGCCTGGACCGCTTCGGCACCCGGGGCTTCACGGAGCTGGCCGAGGCCGGGGTCACCGACATCATCGTGATGCCCTGGATGGTCGACGGCCACGGGTTCGACTGCTCCACCGAGCAGAAGCTCGAATCCATCGCCGCCTTCGGCGAGAAGTACGGTCTCGGTTCCTAGCCCTGCCCAGGTCTCGTCAGCCCCCGGCCAGCCTGCCTGGCGGACATACCCCCGCGGTTGGCGGACATGCCCCCGCGGTTGGCGGACTTGCCCCCGCGGTTGGCGGACTTGCCTCCGCGGTTGGCGGACTTCTCGTGCGATTCCGGGCCCATTTTGGCACCTCCTGCCCGCCAGCTGAGGAAGCATGTCCGCCAACTCGGGGAGCGGGTCCGCCCGGTCTGCCGGACCGCCACGTGAGCCCGGCGGACTGAACTCGTCGTAGTTCCTGTGAATCGTCGTCATTCCTGTCCACATGGACGTCGTCACCCGCCGGTCGACACGTGATGACCGGTCAGGATTGGCGCCATGAGACGCGACCGGCGATTCCGAGACACCCGGCCTCCCACCCCGCTCCCCGCCTCGTTGGCGGATGCGGTTGCAGGCGGGCAGCCATTCGCGGCGAGCCAGGCTCTCGAGACCGGACTGGTGACGAGATACGCGCTCCGATCGGCGTTCAGAATGATCGTCCCCGGTGTGTACGCCGCGAAGGGGGCACGGCTGAGCAGGTGGGACTTCATTCGTGCGGTCGACATCTGGGCGCCTGCAGACGCGGTGATCGGAGGGTGGTCCGCCGCGTACCTCCATGGGGAACACTGGTACTCGACAGAGCGGGGCAACGGCGTCGTCGATGTCTTCACCTCAGCCGAGCCCCGCGTGCCGACCGGGGTTCGGGAGCGCCGGCTGCGGCAACCCATCCCGGCCGCGGACGCGTGCGAGATCGGCGGAGTACGAATTACCGCACCAGCCCGAACCGCGGTCGACGTGGCAAGGTGGTCCACTGGCGCTGATCGGAGGATCTGCATCGTGGACTCCGTGTGCTTCGCCACCAACACCAGCGTGCGCGCGGTTGCCGACGCTGCAACGCGGATGCCCGGCCAACACGGGGTCTCGAGGGTGGTTCGACTGCTCGACGCCTGCGACGCGGACGCGCACTCTCCGCAGGAGAGCCTCCTCCGGCTCAGAATCGAGCGCTCTTCACTGCCTCAGCCTGTCTCGCAGTTCGAGATATGCGAACCGTCGGGGCATCTCCTCACAATTGCCGACCTCGCGTACGCCCGCGAGAAGGTCGCGATCTTCTACGACGGCAGGCATCACGGAGATCCGGAACAGTGGCGCCGGGACCTCCGGATCACCGCTCGGTTGGCGGACCTTGGCTGGCAGGTCGTCCGTGTGACAAAGGGAATGCGCCCGGAGGAGGTCATCGGCCATATCGCGAGTGCCCTGACCCGCGCCCGACGAGACCTCCAGCACCTGACTTCATCCTGAACGAGCCCTCGCGTGGCAGCTGGCGGGCACCCCACCTCGCTTGGCGGCCATGTCCTCGCCGTTGGCGGACACCCCTCGCAGCTGGCGGACCCGATATGCGAAAACCGGGCCTGAAACGCGAAAAATGTCCGCCAACCCGAAGCCCCTGTCCGCCAACCGGAAGCTCGTGTCCGCCAACCAGGCTCGGAGCAGTCGAGGGGCGTGCTGGAGAGGTAGTCGGGTGCGAGCTCGGGCGGGGGCGGGGTGACATGCGCCTGCCGAGTGCCTCAGGCAGGAACGGCGGCCGCGATGTCCGCCAGGCAGGCGAGGATCTCCCGGTTGGTGTCCTCCGTGGCCTCCAGGTGCATGAGATGCCCCGCCGGTGAGGAGATCGCCCGGACCATCCGCACATCGTCGTGATGACGCCCCAGCTTAGAGAGCGGATCCCGGCCGTGGAAGCCCTCGAGGTCCGGGTCGTGCTCGGAGTAGAGGAAGTAGAACGGGACGGGGTTGGTCTGCCGCTCGAACTCCTTGCGCGCGAACCACGACACGTCCATCGCCCGGTACCACTGCAGCGGGCCGGCGAACCCCGTGCGGGCGTACTCGGCCTCGTAGGCGTCCATCTCCTCGACGGACAACCACGGCCACGGCAGCGGCGGCGCCTCGGGCAGTGCCTCGAGATAGGTCGACCCCGGGGGGTGCTGCCAGACGTCGAGGTAGTGGTACTCCGCGGACAGGGCGTAGAAGACCCGGGTGAGGAACTCCCGCTCGCGACCGGCGAGATCGGCCTCCGCCACTCCCGGCTGCGTGAAGTAGTTCAGGTGCAGGAAGTGCTTCTCGGCCATCATCGCCGAACCCTCCAGCGGCGGCACCGACCCGGCGGTACCCATGAACGGGTTCTCCATCCCGATCACCGCGCGCACCCGCCCCGGTTCCAGATGGCAGGTGTCGTACGCGACGCCCGCGCCGAAATCGAAGCCCACCACCACCACGCGCGCCGCACCCTCGGCGTCGCACACCGCCAGGACGTCGTCGACCACCTCGCGCGGCGAGTAGGCCTGGACGTCGGCCGGCGCATCCGAACCACCCATGCCGCGCAGGTCGGGCGCGATGACCCGCCACCCGGCTGCGGCGAGGACGGGGATCATGCGGTGCCAGGTGAACCAGAAGTGCGGGAAACCGTGGAGGAGGACCACGGTGCCCGGGGGGCCGTCCGCGGGTGCCGGCTCCGGTTCGGCGACGACGTAGTGGAGACGAACGCCGTCGCGGTCGACGTGGCGGTGGTCGAGCATGCCCTCCACCCTGCCTTCTCCCGCATCCGCCCGACGAGGTTCGGCCGAATCGATGGAGCCTCCCGGGAAGACGACGACGAGGCCTGCCCTGAGATGACCGACGGCCCCGACCCGGCCTGGCGAGAAGGCGGAGTCGGGGCCGTGGGCCGAGCGGCGTACCGGGATCAGATCAGCGCATGACCGGGCACTTGTAGTCGACCGACCACTCGGTGATGCCGTTGAGCCACCCCGAGCGGATGCGGGACGGCTCGCCGAGCGCCTCGAGGTTGGGGAGGTGATCGGCGATGGCGTTGAAGATCAGTTCGATCTGCAGCCTGGCCAGGTTCGCCCCGATGCAGTAGTGCGGGCCGTTCCCGCCGAAGCTCAGGTGCGGGTTGGGGTCCCGGAGGATGTTGAACGAGAAGGGGTCTTCGAAGACGTCCTCGTCGAAGTTCGCCGAGCCGTACATGATGGCGGCGCGGTCGCCCTTCTTCATGGTCACGCCCCCGATCTCGACGTCCTCGGTGGCGGTGCGCTGGAACGAGGTGATCGGCGAGGCCCAGCGGAGGATCTCGTCGTAGGCGGTCGCGGGGCGCTCGGCCTTGAACAGCTCCCACTGGTCGGGGTTGTCGAGGAAGGCGATCATCCCGTGCGTGGTGGCGTTGCGGGTGGTCTCGTTGCCTGCCACGGCCAGCAGCACCACGAACCAGCCGAACTCGTCGGCGGTGAGCCTCTCACCGTCGATGTCGGCCTGGATGAGCTTGGTGACCAGGTCGTCACGGGGGTCGATCTCGCGCTTGGCCGCGAGCTCCTGCGCGTAGGACAGGACCATGGCGTTGGCCATCTGCGACTCTTCGACCTTGCCGGGCACGTCGTAGCTGGTCATCTGGTTGGACCACTCGAAGATCTGGTGCCGGTCCTCGAGGGGGATGCCGATGAGCTCGGCGATCGCCTGCAGAGGCAGCTCGGAGGCCACCTCGGTGATGAAGTCGCCGCTGCCCTTGGCGGCCGCGGTCTCGACGATGACCCGCGCCTTCTCGGCGAGGTGGTCGCGGAGCTTCTCGATGTTGCGCGGGGTGAAGCCCTTGGAGATGGTGCGCCGGTACTTCTTGTGCTCTTCGCCGTCCTGGTTGATGAACAGCAGGCGGGTCAGTTCGACGATCTCGCGCTCGGTTCCCGGTGCGAAGCGCGGGATCGCGGTGTTCTCGAACGTGGAGAACACCTCGTTGGTGCGCCGAGAGATCTCCTTGACGTCCTCGTGCTTGGTGACCACCCAGTACCCGTGGTCGTCGAAGCCGTCGGCCCCGGGCTCGTTGGAGCACCACCGGATCGGTTCGGTGCGACGGAGATGAGCCCACTCCGGATGCGGGAGCCGCTTCTCGTAGAGCTCCGGGTCCGTGAAGTCGAAACCTTCGGGGATGGTGACTGCCTGCACTGGTACTCCTTGACCGCGTCGGATGCGTCTCGTGCTCGTCGACCGACGACCCCGGGATACTGCGAACCCGGGACCCGAGCGGTAATCTAGAACACGTTCCACCCACCATACTAGAACACGTTCCCCCTGGGCACCCGATCCGTCGTGCCCGGTCATCCGGAAGGACCACCATGGGCAATCCCGTCATCGTCGAGGCCGTTCGCACCCCGATCGGCAAGGCTCGCGGCGCGTTGTCGGGCCTGCACCCCGCGCATCTGTTGGGCGCCTCCCAGAAAGAGGTCATCCGTCGCGCCGAGATAGACGCGTCGCTCGTCGAGCAGGTCGTCGGAGGGTGCGTCACCCAGGCCGGCGCCCAGGGCAACAACGTCACCCGCGGCGCGTGGCTCGCCTCCGGACTGCCGTGGCAGACCGCGTGTACGACCATCGATTGCCAGTGCTCGTCCGCGCAGCAGGCCATCCACTTCATCGCCAATCTCATCCACGCCGGAGCCATGGACGTGGGTATCGCCTGCGGGGTGGAGTCGATGAGCTGGATCGCCCTGCGCGCCGCCGTGGGTGACGGTTCCAACGGCATGCCCCGCCCCGACGACTGGACGGTGGACCTGCCGGATCAGTTCACCGCGGCCGACCGGATCGCTAACCGGCGCGGGATCACCCGTGAGCAGCTCGAGGAGCTCGGCGTCCGGTCCCAGGCCAACGCCAAGCGGGCGTGGGACGAGGGCCGGTTCGACCGTGAGACCTTCGCGGTCGACGCCCCCGAGCGCCTCAAGGACGGCACGTACACCGGCGAGACGGTGTCCGTCACCCGCGACCAGGGCCTGCGCGAGACCACTGCGGAGGCGCTCGCCGGCCTCACGCCGGTGCTCGAGGGTGGCCTGCACACCGCGGGCACGTCCAGCCAGATGTCCGACGGTTCGGCCGCGGTCCTGCTCATGGACGAGGACGTCGCCAAGGCACACGGACTCCGACCCCGCGCGCGGATCGTCCACCAGGCACTGGTCGGCGGCGAGCCCGAGTACCACCTCGACGGCCCCGTCCAGGCCACCCAACGCGTACTCGACCGGTCGGGGATGTCCATCTCCGACTTCGACCTCTTCGAGTGCAACGAGGCCTTCGCCTCCGTCCTGCTCAGCTGGGCGCAGGTTCACGGGCCGGACATGGACAAGGTCAACGTCAACGGCGGCGCCATCGCGATCGGACATCCCGTCGGTAGCACCGGCGCTAGGCTAATCACGACCGCCCTGCACGAGCTCGAGCGCACGGACGGCGACCGCGCCCTCATCACGATGTGCGCGGGCGGCGCCCAGGCCTCGGCGAGCATCATCGAGAGGATCTGACATGAGCAGCAACGCCATCGAGACAGCCGCGGCCCGCAGGAGCGAGGTCTTCGCCGCCCTCGCGTCAGTGGAGACCAGGCAGGACGCCGCAGCGGCACTGGCCGACCTCCTCTCCATCTCCTCCGAAGAGGCCGAAGACGTACTCCGGGCGCCGCTGGAGAACCTTCTGGGCCAGCCGGGCGACGCATCCGCTCCGACGGGACCGGGCGGGTTCACCCTGCACCCGTTCCGCGACTCGGAGCACCACAAGTCCCTCTTCCACTCCCGGTCCTCGGACGAGACCTCCGCGACCGGCGGCGCGTGGGACGAACAGAAGACCGAGGCCGAACTGCGCGAGGGACTGCGGCGCGTCGAGGCCGAGTCGGCCATGTGGTTCGTCGCGGTGGATACCTCTCGCGACCAGCCGGTGGGCCTGGTGTTCGGTGAGCAGATCGACGACGGCGATGTCGACGTGGCCATCTGGATCCACCCCGAGGAGCGCAAGAAGGGCTTCGGCCTGGCCGCACTGAAGGAGAGCCGACGCGAGCTGGCGGCGTTCTTCCCGGGCAAGCACGTGATCGTCCGCGCGCCGCTGCCGGGGTCGAAGTGAGCGAGAGGCATCCCGGGGTGGAGACCGGCGTGGACGATCCCCGGCGGTCCAAGCCGTGGGTCCTCGGCATCATCAAGGTGATGTCCCGGGTCAACACCTGGACGTACCGCGTCTCCGGCGGCCGTATCGGAGGCAACTGGCGGGTGGGATCGGCGTTGAAGGCACCGGTTCCGGTCTGCCTGGTGACCACGACGGGGCGCAAGTCCGGCGAACCGCGCACGGTGCCGCTGCTCCATCTCCCCGACGGTGACCGGGTCCTCCTGGTCGCCTCACAGGGCGGACTGCCCAAGCACCCACAGTGGTACAGGAACGTCCTGGTGAACCCCGAGGTCACCATCCAGGTCGGGCGGAGGACCCGGGCGATGACGGCGAGGGAGGCGACCGCAGAGGAGCGCGCCGAACTCTGGCCCCGCCTCGTCGAGCGCTACTCGGACTTCGCCTCGTACCAGGCCAACACGAGCAGGGTCATCCCGGTGGTGATCTGCGAACCGCTCGGCTGACACCGGCACCCCTACCCCGGCCGGGACCTCTCCACGCGAGAGGCCCCGGCCGCTGTCGTCTGCCCGGGATCCCACCCGGCCGCTGCGGTTCAGCCGGGCGCCCCGCGTCCGCGATCGCGTCGTTCTGGGGGTTCGTTTACCCCGTGCACAGGTGTTGACGACTGTTTATCAACCCCATATCACCTCATTGGCCACTTGCGTACCACTTCCTGAGCAAACCGTTGACACACACTCAGCCTTAGAGGATTCTCATCTAGGTGAAGCAGCCGGTCCGGCGAGCACCAGTTAGACGCGGTACCGACAGGACCACCACCATTGAGAGGACTTCTTCCGTGAACAAGTCAACAAAGGCCGCAGCCGTCGCTGCGACCGCGGCGCTCGCCATCTCCGGTGCAACCGGTACTGCCAGCGCCCAGAGCGCCCTCCCGGATTTCGGGATTATCGGCGATCTCCTCGACCCGTTTACCGGTTCCGCCGGTGACCTCGCCGGGGGATCGTCAGGCTTGAGCCCGCTCGAGGGCTCCGCATCGTTCCCCGGCTCCTCGGAGTTCCCCAGCTCGGCGGGGCTGTCGTCTGACCTTCCCGCCTTCAGCTCGGATCCCCTCGGCGGTTCCTCCGAGCTGCCCGCTCTCAGCTCCGATCCTCTCGGTGGGTCGTCTGCCTTGCCGGCCAGCTCGGACCTGCTCGGCGGCTCGTCGGAAATCGGTTCCACGGACATGGCTCCGCTCTCCACAGACCTCCTCGGGGGTTCCGCCGAGTTCGGCTCGACCGATATCGGTTCCCTCGGCATGATGCCCCTGTCCAGCGACCTGCTCGGCGGATCGGCGGAGCTTCCCGCCTCGTCGGAGCTCCCGCCGCTGTCCACCGACCTGCTCGGTGGCTCCGCCGAGTTCGGCTCCACCGACGTCGGCTCGCTCGGCATGGCCCCGCTGTCCACCGACCTACTCGGCGGCTCCGCGGGCTTCACCTCCTCGGACCTCGCTCCGCTCGTCGGCTCGGCGGGCATGGCCCCGCTGTCCACCGAACTCCTGGTGGGGTCGGGCGACGTGGGATCGACCGGCATGACGCCGCTGTCCACGGAGCTCCTCGGTGGCTCGGCCGAGTTCGGCTCCACCGAGGTCGGCTCACTCGGAATGACGCCGCTGTCCACGGAACTCGATCTCCTCGGTGGTTCTGCGGAGTTCACCTCCTCCGACCTCGCGCCCCTCACCGGTTCGGAGGGCATGGGCTCCACCGGAATGTCGCCCCTGTCGACCGAGCTCAACTTCCTCGGCGGATCGGCGGAGCTCCCGCCGCTGTCCGCCAACTTCCCGGACGGTTCCACCGCAGGGATCGGCGGCTCCGCCGAACTCGTCGGTGACGGGATCGCCGGGTCGCTGACGAACGGCTCCGCCAACCAGCTCGCCGGCTCGGTGGAGAGCAACTCCGCCGATCCGATCATCGGGTCGATCGCCGAGGGCGGGATCCTGCCGGCGCTGTCCGGTTCCATCGAGGAGGTCTCCGGATCCCTCTCGGGCAACAGTGGCTCCACGGGCCAGAGTTCGGACCTGATCACCGGTTCCACCGGCGGCAGTGCCGATGTGCTAACCGGTTCCTTCGGCGAACTCACCGAGGTCAACGGTTCACTCACCGCGCTGACCGGTTCGCTGGAGAACGGCTCCGTCCAGGGCACGTTCTCGACCAACCTCGGCTCAGAGGCGGGCGCGCTCGGCTCGCTGGAGGCTGCGGCCAGCCTCGGCGGCGAAGGCGGCTCGGGAGTCGCCCTGCTGCCGGTCCTGTCGCTGGGTGGCACGCTCGTCCTCGCGGGCGCCGCGATCAACGGAGGCGTGGCGCTCCCGGCCCTGCCGCCGATGCCCGGTCTGCCGCCGCTGCCCACGATCTGCGATCTGCCGCAGGAGCAGGTCGACCAGCTCGCGAACGCCGGATCGGTTTACGCGCAGGACTGCCCGGATCCCGAGAACTGAGTCACCTGATGCCGGGCGTCGAGCCTGGCATCAGAAAAGGAGCCCCGCACCATCACGGTGCGGGGCTCCTTCTCGCAGTTCAGGCCGGGCGCGGTTCAGGCCGGGCTCAGTTCAGGCCGGGCGCGGTTCAGGCCGGCGAGCTCAGCGAGCGCCGTACACGGGTACCGGCGCCGGGGACTCGGAGAGCAGTCGCGGGACCACCGATCCGAGCTCTGCCGGGTCCCACTTGGCACCCTTGTCCTCGGACGCGGCGCGCTGCCATCCGTTGCACACGGTGACCTTCCCGCCCTCGACCTCGAACACGCGGCCGGTGACCTCGGCCGACTCCGCCGACCCGAGCCACACGACCAGCGGCGAGACGTTGGCAGGGTCCATGGCGTCGAAGGAGCCGTCCTCCGGCGCGGCCATCTGCGAGGCCATGCCCTCTCCAGCGGAGGTGGTCATGCGGGTCCGTGCGGCGGGAGCGATGGCGTTGGCGGTGACGCCGTAGCCCTTCATCTCCGCGGCGGTCTGGATGGTCAGCAGCGCGATGCCGGCCTTCGCCGTGGCGTAGTTGCCCTGCCCCACCGAACCGAAGAGTCCGGCTCCCGACGAGGTGTTGATGACCCGGGCCTGGCGGGGGCGGCCGGCCTTCGACTCGGCGCGCCAGTACTCGGCGGCGTGCCGCAACGGCGCGAAGTGGCCCTTGAGATGGACGGTGATCACGTTGTCCCAGTCCTGCTCCCCCATGCCGACGAGCATCTTGTCGCGGAGGAAACCGGCGTTGTTGACCAGCACGTCGAGTCCCCCGAAGTGGTCGATCGCCTGCTGGACGAGTTCACGTGCACCTTCCCACGAGGAGATGTCGTTGCCGTTGACCACGGCGTCGCCGCCGGCAGCCTTGATCTCGGCCACGACCTGCTCCGCCGGGGACTCCCCCACGTCCGAGCCGTCGAGCCCGGCGCCCAGGTCGTTGACCACGACCTTGGCTCCCTCGGCCGCGAAGGCCAGGGCGTGCTCCCGGCCGATGCCGCGGCCCGCACCGGTGACGATGACGACGCGTCCGTCGCAGATTCCCATGGTTCTCCTTGGATAGTTGTTCGGTGATGTCAGGAACTGGTGTTGGCGTTGGCAGCCGAGAGGAACGCCGGCTTCTCGCCGCCACCGTGGACCAGGAGTTCGGCGCCCGTGATGTAGGCCGCCAACGGTGAGGCCAGGAACGCGGCCGCCTGGCCCACGTCCCGCGGGTCCGCCATTCGGCCCATGGGGATGGTGGCGTCGACCGCTGCCACGCCCTCGGAGTCCCCGTAGTGCATCTCGGCGAGCTCGGTCTTGACCGGGCCCACCACCACAGAGTTGATCCGCACGGCGGGCGCCCATTCGACGGCGAGCGACTGCGTGAGCGAGTCGATGCCGGCCTTGGCCGCGCCGTACGAGGCGGTCCCGGGCGAGGGCCGGTGGCCGGAGACCGACGAGATGTTGACGATCGCCCCGCCGGCCGGTTGCATCACCCGGTTCGCCTCCTGGGCCACCGTGAGCGCGGACAGCAGGTTCAACGCGATGATCTTGGAGTGGAAGTTGGCGCTGGCGTCGGCCGCCAAGGCGAACGGCGCACCGCCGGCGTTGTTGACCACCACGTCCAGCCGGCCGTGCCGTTCCACGATCCGGTCGACCATCGCGCGGACCGCGTCGGGGTCGCGGAGGTCGACGGAATGGAACTCGAGATCCGCCACGTCGGACCCGTCGTCGGCGGGGCGCCGCGCGCAGGTGACGACGACGGCGCCGGCTTCGCGGAAGACCCTGCTGATCCCCGCGCCGACGCCGCGGACGCCGCCCGTGACGAGGACGACAGTGCCCGCCAGACCCAGATCGATGTTCGACATGCGTGCTAGCCTACCAAGCAAGCGTTTGGTTAGTCACCCGACCGCTGAAGCGCAGCGGCGGCGTGCGAAGGGAGCACCATGGGCATCAGTGTCGACAAGGGAGCAGACGGCATCGCGACCGTCACCGTCGACTTTCCCCCCGTCAACGCCATCCCGTCCGCGGGATGGTTCGAACTCGGCGAGCAGATCCTCGCCGCCGGGCGCGACCCGGAGGTGCACGTGGTGATCCTCCGGGCCGAGGGCCGGGGGTTCAACGCGGGTGTCGACATCAAGGAAATGCAGGACTTCGAGGGCTTCGACCACCTGCTGGCGGCCAACCGCGGGTGCTACGTGGCCTTCAACGCCGTCTACGAGTGCGCGGTCCCCGTGATCGCCGCCGTGAACGGGTTCTGCGTCGGCGGCGGAATCGGACTCGTGGGGAACGCGGACTGCATCGTCGCCTCCGACGACGCGGTGTTCGGGCTGCCCGAGGTGGACCGGGGGGCGCTCGGCGCCGCCACGCACCTGGCGCGCATGGTCCCCGCGCACATGATGCGCACCCTGTATTTCACGTCGCGCAACGTCACCGCCCAGCAGCTCCACTCGTGGGGGACCGTCTACGAGGTGGTGCCCCGTGACCGGCTGGACGCCGCGGCGCGTGACCTCGCGGAGACGATCGCCGCCAAGGACACCCGGGTGATCCGCGCGGCCAAGGAAGCCATCAACCACATCGACCCGGTCGACGTGAAGACCTCGTACCGCATGGAGCAGGGCTTCACCTTCGAGCTCAACCTCGCCGGCGTGGCCGACGAGCACCGGGATGAGTTCGTCAAGACGGGCCGGAACCTGGACAGACGAGACAACAGATCCGAGAGGACGGGCGAGAACAAGTGACGACGACCCCCACCCCGCGCGACAAGCGCACCAGTCTCGACGAGGCCGTGGGACGCCTCTCCAGCGGCATGACCATCGGCATCGGCGGTTGGGGTTCGCGGCGCAAGCCGATGGCGCTCATCCGCGCGATCCTGCGCCGCGAGGACCTGACCGACCTCACGGTCGTCACCTTCGGAGGCCCTGACCTCGGGCTGCTGTGCTCGGCCGGGAAGGTCTCCAAGGCCTACTACGGCTTCGTCTCACTGGACTCTGCGCCGTTCTACGACCCGTGGTTCGCACGCCGCCGCACCGAGGGAGCGATCATCTCGCGCGAGATGGACGAGGGCATGGTCCGCGCCGGCCTCACCGCCGCGGCGCACCGCCTGCCGTTCCTGCCCACGCGCGCCGGTCTCGGCTCGGACGTGTTCCGATTCTGGGGCGACGAGCTCAAGACCGTCGACTCGCCGTATCCGGTGGGCGGTGAGACCGAGACGCTGGTGGCGATGCCGGCCCTGCGCATGGACGCCGCCCTGATCCACCTGGACAAGTCCGACAAGCACGGCAACGCCGCGTACACCGGCGTCGACGGCTATTTCGACGACCTCTACGCGATGGCCGCCGACACGGTCCTGCTCGAGGTCGACGAGGTCGTGGACTCCGCTGACACGTTGATGAACGAGGTCGGGCCACAGCGCATGCTGCTCTCGCGCATGTTCGTCGACACCGTCTCCGAGGCGCCGAGCGGCGCACACTTCACCTTTGCCGGCGGCTACGGCCGCGACGAGGCCTTCCAGCGGCACTACGCCTCCGCGGCCAAGGACGAGGACTCCTGGCAGTCGTTCGTCTCGGAGTTCCTCTCCGGGTCCGAGGAGGACTACCAGAAGGCGGTCACCGCGTTCGCGCAGAAGGTCGCCGCCGAGAAGGCCGCCAAGAAGGGAGCCAAGTGATGACCGACGTCACGACCCAGCCCGACACCGAGTCCGCGACCAGGGCCGAGTACTGCGCCATCGCATGCGCGGAGATCTTCGCCGGTGCCGGCGAGATCTTCGCCTCCCCCATGACGCCGATGGCCACCATCGGCGCCCGCCTCGCGCGTCTCACCACCGAGCCGGACCTGCTCATCACCGACGGCGAGTACCGCTTCCTGGCCCAGACCCCGCCGTTGGGCAAGGTCATCGACTTCGAGGGGTACATCCCGTTCCCCCGCGTGTTCGACGTCCTCCAGGCCGGCACCCGCCACGTGGTCATGGGCGCCAACCAGATCGACCGCTTCGGCAACCAGAACCTCTCGGCCTTCGGCGACGACGTCCAGAAGCCGAGCCGGCAGATGTTCGGCCTGCGCGGGGCGCCCGGCAACTCGATCAACCACGCCACCAGCTACTGGGTGGGCAAGCACTCCACCCGTGTCTTCACGGAGAAGGTCGACATCATCTGTGGCGTGGGCTATGACCGCTATCGCGAGGGCGACCCCGCGTTCCGTTTCCACCACATCCACCGCGTTGTCTCCAACCTGGGCGTCTTCGACTTCGGCGGCGCCGACCGCGGCATGCGCGCGGTGAGCCTCCACCCGGGCGTCACCGCGGACGAGGTCGCGGACAACACCGGGTTCGAGATCGAGGGGCTGGCCGAGGCGGGGGTCACCCGCGACCCGTCCGCCGAGGAGCTCCACCTCATCCGCGAGGTCCTCGACCCGCGTGGGTTCCGCGACCGTGAGGTGCCGGCCGCGTGAACGCCCCCACCATCACCACGGCTTTCACCGAACTGGTCGGAGTCGAGTACCCGATCGTCCAGACGGGTATGGGCTGGGTGTCCGGACCGGAGCTCACCGCGGCCACCGCCAACGCCGGGGGCCTGGGGATCATCGCCTCGGCCACGATGACGTTCTCGGAACTCGAGAACGCGATAGTGCGCACCAAGGAGCTGACCACTAAGCCCTTCGGGGTCAATCTCCGGGCCGATGCCGAGGACGCCGCCGAGCGGTGCGAGCTGATGATCCGCCACGGTGTGCGCGTCGCGTCGTTCGCTCTCGCGCCCAAACCGGAGTTGATCGCCAGGTTGAAGGAGAACGGTCTCGTCGTCGTCCCCTCGATCGGTGCGGCCAAACACGCCGTCAAGGTGGCCTCCTGGGGCGCCGACGCGGTGATCGTCCAGGGCGGCGAGGGCGGTGGACACACCGGACCGGTGGCCACGACGCTGTTGCTGCCGAGTGTCATCGACGCCCTCGGCGGAGCCGGGAACACCTCCATCCCCGTGATCGCGGGGGGAGGGTTCTTCGACGGCCGTGGCCTGGTGGCCGCGCTCGCCTACGGAGCCGCCGGTGTCGCGATGGGCACGCGGTTCCTGCTCACCAGCGACTCCCGCGTGCCGGATGCGGTCAAGCAGCAGTACCTGGAGAAGGGACTGCAGGACACCGTCGTCTCCACCCGTGTCGACGGCATGCCGCACCGCGTCCTGCGCACCGGCCTGGTCAACGCCCTCGAGTCGGGCAGCCCCGTCAAGGGGATGCTGGCGGCCGTCCAGAACGCCAACAAGTTCAAGTCCATGACGGGCATGAAGTGGCAGGCCCTCGCCAGGGACGGCCTCAACATGAAGAAGGCCTCCGACCGCACCTGGCAGCAGATCGTCATGGCCGCCAATACCCCGATGCTGCTCAAGGCCGGCCTGGTCGAGGGGAACACCGAGGCGGGCGTCCTGGCCTCCGGTCAGGTCGTGGGGATGATCGAGGACCTGCCCAGCTGCGACGAGCTGATCCAACGGATCATGGGCCAGGCGCATCAGCGCCTGGAGACCCTGCGGAATTTCGGCTAGAACCCCATCCGGCACACCAGCAACTCCACTACCGCACCCGCCGGCCATACAGGCCAGCGGGTGCGGTCATCTTCGCCTAATCAGCACTTCCTCAGGAGTTTCTTGGCCTATTCTGAGACCCGTTGTCCGCCAACCGCGGACTCCACCACACACCCTCAGGAGAACACTATGACCTCCCCCCGTACCGCCGTCCGTACCGCGGCCGTCCTCGGCGCCACCGCCGCCCTGACCCTCGCCGGCGCCGGCGCCGCGTCCGCCGCCACCCCCTCCTCGCCCGTGGTCGACGGCAACACGATCTCCGTCACCTTCGAGAAGGACGGCATCGCCGATATCGACACCTGTGTCGCCGCGGCGGTCCCCACGTCCAGCGCAGCGGCACTCGCCGCGCAGCTCGAGGCGCTCTCGAACCTGGACCTCGACGCGATCGGCGACCTGGTCAGCGGCACCTCCGACGTGACGTTCCTCCAGACCTCCGGCCTCGTGCCCACCCCGCTCGCCAACGTCACGCTGGGTGACGTCACGGTGTCGGCCACCGTGCCGTCCAACGTGTACGCGGTGGTCACCTACTGCCTGCTCGGCGACCCGGACATCGCCGGGCCCGTGCTCGTCGGCGACCCGATCGACGCCATCCAGGGCAGCCTCGGTGGACTGTCGACCGAGGACACCCTCGGAACCCTCTCCGCCGCCACCGGCGAGGGCGATGACAGTGGCCTCGGCAGCGTCCTCGGCCTGCTCGGCGGCGAGGCCGGTGGCGAGCTGAACCTCGACACCCTCTCGGCTGCCGGCGACACCGAGAACTGACAGCACACGCAGAAGGGCCCCGCACCAGTCGGTGCGGGGCCCGCTTGCGTTGCGGAGCCGCGGCTGAGCCGTCAGGCGTCCAGGCGCTCGATGATCGTCACGTTGGCGGTGCCGCCGCCCTCGCACATCGTCTGCAGGCCGTAGCGGCCACCGGTGCGCTCGAGCTCGTTGAGGAGCGTGGCGAACAGCTTCGCGCCGGTGGCGCCGAGCGGGTGGCCGAGCGCGATGCCGCCGCCGTTGGGATTCACCCGGGCCGGATCGGCGCCGATCTCCTTGATCCACGCCAACACGACGGGCGCGAACGCCTCGTTGATCTCCACCACGTCGATGTCGTCGATCGTCAGGCCGGTCTTCTCCAGGGCCCACCGGGTGGCGGGGATCGGCGCGGAGAGCATCATCACCGGATCGTCGCCGCGCACGGTGAGGTGGTGGATCCGGGCACGCGGCGTCAGGCCGTACTTCTCCACCGCCTCGGCGGAGGCGAGCAGCCCCGCCGAGGCGCCGTCGGAGATCTGTGACGCCACCGCGGCGGTCAGCGATCCGCCCTCGGCGAGCACCGGCAACGAGGCCATCTTCTCGAGTGTGGTCTCACGGGTGGTCTCGTCCGACTCGAGTCCGGCCAGCGGAACGTACTCACCAGCGAACCGGCCCTCGGCGATCGCGGCGCGGGCGCGGGAGTGCGACTGCAGCGCCCACTGCTCCATCTCCTCGCGGGAGATGTCCCACCTGTCGGCCATCATCTGCGCGCCGTTGAACTGCGAGATCTCCTGGGCGCCGAAGCGCTCGACCCACCCGGTGGAGCCGGTGAACGGGTCGTCGAACCCGTACTCGCGACCCGCCAGCATGGCCGACGAGATGGGCAGGGCGCTCATGTTCTGGACTCCACCGAACAGCACCACGTCCTGGGTCGCGGACATGATCCCCTGGGCCCCGAAGTGGATGGCCTGCTGGCTGGATCCGCACTGGCGGTCGACGGTCGTGCCGGGCACGCCGAGGGGCATCCCCGCCGCGAGCCACGCGGAGCGCGCGATGTTGCCCGCCTGGGGGCCGATGGCGTCCACGCAACCGAAGATCACGTCGTCGACGACCTCCGGGTCGATTCCCGTGCGCTCGACGACGGCGCGGATGACGTGCGCGGCCAGGTCCGCCGGGTGCTGGCCGGACAGGCTGCCGCCGCGCTTGCCCGCGGGCGTCCGGACTGCGTCGATCACGTAGGCCTCGCGGCCGGTCACGCTGGTCATGTGTCTCCTCGTGGGGGTATGAGATCAGGATGGGGTGGTGCTGATCAGTCGACGGCCAGGCCGTCGAGCACGATGCGCAGGTACTGGTCCGCGATCGCGGCGTGGTCGTCGGCGTCCTCCGGCCGGTACCAGCGCACTGCCACCCAGACGGTGTCCCGGAGGAACCGGTAGGTGAGCCGGATGTCGAGGTCGGGACGGAACTCCCCGGACTCCATTCCCCGACTCAGCACGTCGGTCCACATCTCGCGGAACTCGGTGTTGCGCTCGCGGAGGTAGTCGAACCTCGGGTTGCCCCGGAGATGCTTGAGCTCGTCCTGGTAGATGGCCACCTCGTCGCGGTGGCGGTGGATGGCCTCGAACGAGACGCGCACCAGCCCCTCGAGGGTCTCCCGGGGCGACGACCCCGCGTCGACGATCCGCTGGTAGTCACCGAAGAGCGAGTCGAGGAATCCGCGGAGGATCTCGTCTACGATCGCCTCCTTGGACGAGAAGTGGTGGTACAGGCTGCCCGAGAGGATGCCGGCCGCGTCGGCGATGTCTCGCACCGTGGTGGCGCGGAGGCCGCGCTCGGCGAAGAGCCCGGCGGCGATCGCCAGGAGCTCCTCACGTCTGGTCGTGCTGGTCATTCGGCCACCCTACCAACCAAGCACTTGCTAGGTACAGGACACCGCGACCCGAGGCCTGCGGCGGCCGCGTCGGTCCGCCCGCCGG